>VBAK01000168.1 GCA_005882275.1 Candidatus Segetimicrobium genomatis | reverse complement strand
GGTCGAGCGAGGACCTCGTGGATGACGCGCTCGAGGAGGCGATCGTCGAACTGGAATCGGTGGCGCGGGTCGGCAAGCGGATCTTGAAGCGGATGCCCTCCGGCGTCGTCCTGAGCATTCTGCACGATTATCTGACCGGCCGCGGCCGGAACGACCCCGACACGCGGGCCGGGCTCGGCGCCATCTACCGGCGGATCTGGATCTTGCTCGGAGCGCGCCCCACGCGGCGGGCGACCGTGTCCCGCGTGGCCGCCCGCCCCCGCCCCAGGGCCTCACGCCTGCAGTCGGGCCCGTAGCCCGCAAGACCGCTTCCCTCCCAGCGAACGAAGCGCCGACCCGGCTCTGAGCCGGCGTTATCTCTATTGGCCCGCTGCGAGTCCGGTTGACAGGGCGCTTCGCCGTTTGCTAGGGTGTTTCCATCCGGGCAACGGTGTTGCCCAGTGCGGAACAAAGGATGCGCTGAGATGGGGAAGCGGCATCCGCGATACGTCCGGTCCGTCGGCCATGCCCTGCACCTCCTGAGTTTGTTTTCGCCCGAACGTCCCCACGTGAGCGTGACTGAAGCCGCGAAGGTCCTCGAGTTGGGCAAGAGCACGATCAGCCGGCTGCTCTCCACCATGGCGGCCGAAGGGTTTGTCACCAAGAGTCCAGAGACCGGGCGGTACGGACTTGGTCTCCGCGCGTACGAGGTGGGGCTGGCGTACCTGTCGGACCTGACCCTCCGCCGGGCGGCGATGCCGGTGCTCGAAGAGATTGCGTTTACCGCGCACGAGACGGTATACCTCGGGGTCCTTGGAGACCGCGCGGCGATCTACATCGACAAGATCCTCAGTCCGCTGTCGCTGCGGGTCGACTCGCACATCGGGTTTGCCATTCCGCTGCACGCCACCGCGCTGGGCAAGGTCCTGCTCGCCGCCCAGCCGGCGGAGTACGCGGACGCGCTCATCGCCTCGGGCCTGCGGGCGCACACCCGCCGGACGATCACCACGCCGCGTCTCCTGCGGGCCGAACTGCGGCGCATCCGCGCCGCGGGGTTCGCAATGGACCTCGAGGAGTTCGAGGAGAACCTGCACTGCATCGCCTTCCCGCTCCGTGACCACCGCGGGATGGTGGTCGCCGCGTTCTCGGTCTCCGGACCCGCGGTGCGGTTCACGCGCCCGGAGATGGAGAAGCATCGGCCGCTGTTCGGGCAGGCCGCGGCGAGAATCTCGGAACGTTTGGGATTCCGGGGGAGCGTCCAGAAGGCTCCCCCCCGGAAGCGAAGGCTGAGCAGGCGAACGGCGATCGGGTCGGTCGCACCAACGTCGAGGAGAGGGGGATAAGGATGGCTCGAAAACAGCTCGTGACGGGACCCGCATACACGAAAGGCCTGGGGGGACGGATCTGGAGCCCCGGGATCCGGGTGGGCCCGTGGCTGTTTCTCTCCGGGATCACCGCGGTCGACTACAAGACCATGAAGACAGTGGGGGCCGAAGCGGGCACGAACATGACGGTGCCGAAAATCGACCCCGCGGCGCAGTGGCGTCAGGTCTTGAGCAACATCAAGGACATCGTCGAATCAGCCGGCGGGACGATGGCGGATGTTGTCATGGCCAACGTCTTCGTGACCGACATGCAGTACTATGCTCACTACCAGCACATCCGTGGGGAGTTCTTCGAACCACCGTATCCCGTCTGCACCGCGGTCGCCGTGCGAGACCTGGTTCACCCCGATTGGATCCTGGAGATCGAGGCGATCGCCTACATCGAGGGCAAGACATAACGCCGCGATGGGCGGCGGCGGTTTCGGGTACGGGATCATCGGCTGCGGGTGGGTGGCGCCGGCGCACGCGTGGGGTGTGCGCGCGCTCGGGCCCGCCGGCGTCCGCCTGGTCGCGGTCGCCGATCAAGACCCGGATCGCGCGGAGCGGCTGGCGCAGGACTTCGACGTGCCCCACGTCTATGCGGACTACCGCGACCTGCTGAGCCGTCCCGACGTGCACGCGGTCTCAATCTGCCTGCCCGATTTCCTGCACTGCGAGGCGACGGTCGCGGCGGCCGCCGCCTCGAAACACGTCTTGTGCGAGAAGCCGCTCGCTCGCAGCGTGTCGGAAGCCGACGAGATGATGGCGGCCTGCGAACGGCGCGGCGTCGCGCTCGGTTTGGTCATGAACCACCGGTATTTCCCCGACAACATTCGCACCAAGCGCGCGATTCGGGAAGGCGCCCTCGGCCGGGTGCTGATGGGAAGCGTCATGCATTCGAGCGCGCTGACGGGCGATCCCTCCGGCGCGTCCCCATGGCGCGGCCGGAGAGGCCTGGCCGCCGGCGGCATCCTCACCACCCAGGCGATTCATTTCCTCGATCTGCTCCTCTGGTTCGCCGGCCCGGCGCGCGCCGTCAAGGCATGGACGGACCGCCTCGTTCGGGACGGGCAGGACTACGAGGACACCGCGGTCCTCGCGCTGCAGCTGCGCTCGGGAGCGCTGGCCACGCTCGCGACGACGAACGGCGCGCCGATCACCGACGACTTCACCGGCACGCGCCTCGAGATCCACGGGACTGAGGGGTACGTTGTGCTCGAGGGGGACCGCCTCCGTCTCGCCTCGATGCGGGACGGATACGCGCTGCAGGAGGTCCGGCAGCCGCCCGTCCCAACGGGCGCCGCGGAGGTCGTGTTCGGCCTCGGGCATGTCTATGAGGTCATGGACTTTGTGACGGCGGTGCGCCGGGGGGTCCCGCCGCCGGTGCCTGGCGGCGACGGTCGTCATCTGATGGCTGTGCTCACCGCGGCCTACGCGTCGGCGCGCGGGGAGCGGGAGGTCGGGCTCGAGGACGGGCCGGCGGCGTACTCGAACCTCGCCGCCGGAAGCGGCGATCTGCTCATCCAGGGGGGAGGGCGCGGGCCGGGGGAGTGATCTCGAGGAAGCGGACTCAGGCATGAGGATCGCAGAGACGAAGAGAGGGGGGTGTAAGGGTATGCGGCCATATATCAGCAGGTGGCTGTCCGTGGTTGGCATGGTCGCGGCGGTCTCCCTGACCGCTCTGAACCTTGGAGCGGGGGCGGGCGCGGGGGCCGTCACGCTCAAGATCGGCGTCCCGCTGGCGCTGACGGGGCCCATCGCCGAGCAGGCGGGGGAGATGGTGCGCGGTTACCAGCTCTACCTCAAGCAGCACGACAACATGCTCGGCGGTGTGCCGGTCAAACTCTACATCGAGGACACGCAGGCCGATCCGGCGATGGTGATCGCCAAGACGCGAAAACTCATCTCCAGCGACCACGTCGACTTCATCGGCGGCGCCGCCCTGGCCCTGGAGTCGCTGGCGGTCATCCAGGTCACGGCTCCCAGGCATGTGGCATTCATCACGCCGATGTCATCGGCGGACAACCTCACGCAGCGGAAATTGGTGCCGACCTTCGCCCGCCTCAACATGACCAGCAGCCAACCCAACCTTTACTTCGGCCAGTGGGTCTATCAGCATCTGCACTACAAGCGGGTCGCGGTCATCGCCCAGGACTACGCGTACGGCTGGGAATCCGCCGGCGGCTTCCAGTACGCCTTCGAGAAGTCGGGGGGCAAGGTCGTCCAGAAGCTCTTCGCCCCGTTCACGGTGTCGGATTACGCGCCGTTCGTCCGCCAGCTCAACGCGAACGTCGACGCCGTGTATGCGATCCTCGTCGGCGCGCACGTGCCGCGCTTCGAGAAGGCCTACAATCAGTTCGGCCTCGGCGGGAAGATTCCGTTGATCGGCGGGCCGGACATCGGCGACGAAGACGCGCTGCAGGCGGCGGGTAAGGACGCCGTCGGCATCACCATCGTCCACGAGTACAGCAAGGACACGCCGGCGGCCGCGACGCAGGCGTTCATCGAGGCCTGGCAGAAGGCGTACGGCGGCCAGACGCCTTCGTACTGGGGTGAGTCGACGTACACGTCGGCCCATTGGATCGACGAGGCGATCACCAACTACCGCAACAAGACCGGGATGAGCGCCGACGCCGTGCCCGGCTGGATCGTCAAGAATCCTGAGCAGTTCATCAATGCCATTGTCGAAACGAAGCTCGCCGTCACGCCCCGCGGGCCGCTGGCCATGGACGGCTACCACAACCCGGTCAACAACCTGTACATCTTCAAGGTCGACAGGCCGAACCACAAGACCGTGCTGGCGACGATTTCGAGCGCCAGTCAGTTCTGGACGGAATCGCCGGAGCAGTTCTTGAGCCATCCCGTTTTCTCGCGGGACTTCCCGCAGTGATGCGGGTAGCAGCGACGCCCGGGACCGGACGTCCGGCGTGAGATCGAGGACGGGTGAGGGCGGCCGGGGATCCCCCGGCTGCCCCGCGCCGTCCCCGTGACGGCGGCCGGCCGGCGGGAAGGGAGGACCGCGGGTGCTCGGTGACATCATCAACGGGATCGCGTTCGGCGGGCTCCTTTTCATCCTCGCCAGCGGTTTCTCGCTGGCCCTCGGCGTGATCCGGGTGATCAACATCGCCCACGGCGCGTTCTACATCCTGGCGGTCTACCTCGGGATCACGATCGCGGAGCGCGCCGGCGGGTTCGCCGCCGCCATCATCGTGGACTCGCTCGTCGTGATGGCGCTGGCCGCCGTTCTGCACCGCGTCCTGCTCAAGCGCTTTCACCTTGCCCCGCTCCCGCAGGTCCTCTCCATGTATGGCGTCACGCTGATCATCGTCCAGGCCGTTCGCCTCATCTGGGGTGGCTACCCGGAGGTGATGCCGACGCCGCCGGGGCTCGATGGGACGCTGCACATCCTGGGGACCATCGTGCCGGTCTACCGCGCGTTCCTGATCGTGGTCGCGGCCGTGCTGGCGATCGCGCTCTGGCTGCTCATCGACCGGACCCGGATCGGAGCGCTCGTTCGCGCGTCCGTCGACGACGAGGAAATTGCGCGGAGCATCGGCATCAATATCGAGCGCCTCTCCATGATGTTATTCGGCTTTGCCGGCCTGCTCGTTGGGCTCGGCGGTGCGCTCGGCGCGCCGCTCCTCGGCGGGTATCAGGGCGCGGAGTTCGAGATTCTCACCCTGACCCTCGTCGTGGTCGTCCTGGGGGGCGTGGGGAGCATCGCCGGGGCGTTTGTGGGCAGTCTGTTCGTCGGGGTCCTCTGGCACCTCGGGACCGCGGCCTTCGCCCAGTACTCGTACTTTGTCCTGTTCGCGCCGATGATCCTGGTGCTCAGCCTGCGCCCGACCGGGCTGCTCGGCAAGAAGCTGACCTTTGGAGAGTAGCGGTACGGCGATGCCGGTCGACTCCGCCGATCCCCGGCCGCGCGCCGTCATCCTCGACCCCCGCGCGACGGCGCGAACCCGCGTCGCCGTCCTTGCGGGATTGGCGGTTCTGGCGGCGATCGTCCCCGTGGCCCTCCCGAGCTACTGGCTCACGATCGCCACGCTTGCGTTGATCTACTCCATCCTGGCCATGGGCCTCAATCTGCTGATGGGGTACGCGGGACTGGACTCGCTCGGCCAGGCCGCTTTTTTCGGCCTGGGGTCCTATGGGCTCGCCATCCTGCTGGTCAGGTACGGCGTGGCCTGGTGGCCCGCCGCGCTTGCCGCGATCGCCCTCGGCACCGCCGGCGCCGCGGTGCTGGGGTTGATTGCCGTCCGGCTGCGCGGCCTGTACTTTCTCCTCGTCACCCTGGCGATGGGCCAGGTACTCTGGGGAGCGGACTACCGCTGGGGCACCTTCACCGGCGGGGCGAACGGGCTCGAACTGGGCGGCGGCCGCCCCTCGCCGTGGTTCTACTCCGACGCGAATTTCTACTACTTTACGCTGGGGATCTTCGCGGCGGTCGCCGCGCTCGTCTCCCTGATCATCGCCTCACCGTTCGGACTCACGCTGCGGGGCATTCGCGAGCGGGAGGTCCGCTGTCAGACGCTCGGCTACCGGACTTATGTCCACAAGTACGTCGCGTTCATCCTGGCGGGGATCGCCGCCGCGGTCGCCGGCATCCTCAACGCCGCCTACAACGGCATCGCGAGCCCCAGCGACCTCTCAATCGACCAGTCATTCACCGCGATGCTCATGGTCATCCTCGGCGGCGCGGGCACGGTGGCCGGGCCGGTCGTCGGCGCCGTGGTCATGACCGCGCTGAAGTACGAGCTCAGCACCCTGTGGGTGGACTACTGGCCGATCATCCTCGGCGTCATCTACGTGCTGGCGACGGTCTACGTCCCGAACGGAATCGTGACCGGAGTCGCCGGCCTGCTGTCTCGGGCCGGCGCGCCGAAGCGGGCCGTGGAGCGGGAGCCGGCCAGTGAGGGAGGGCCCGCCGTGGCCGGGTCCGTGGCTTCGCTTCTCCGCGGCGCCGCCGCTTCGGGCGGACGAGAGACGCCGGCGCCGCTCGGAACCGGTGGGGACCTGGTCCACGATGGACGGTCTCGCCCCGCCCTTCGGCTTGCGGGCGTCAGCAAGGCATTCGGCGATCTGCCCGTCCTGACCGATATCGACGTCTCCGTCGGCGCCGGCCAGCGTGTGGGGATCATCGGCCTGAATGGCGCGGGAAAGACGACCCTCTTTCACGTGATCAGCGGACTCGAGCCGCCGACCCGCGGACGGGTGGTCTTGTTCGGCCGCGACGTGACACGTGAGTCTCCGAGCGGCCGCGCGGCGCTCGGCCTCTCCCGCACCTTCCAAGTCACGCTGCTGTATCCTCGCCTCACCGCCCGGGAAAACGTGGAAGTCGCCCTCTTGGGCTCGACCTACCGGCGCTACCGCCTGCGGTTGTGGCGTCCGCTCCGAACGCACGGCGACCTCAGGGCCCGATCGCGGGAGCTGCTCGAGACCTTCGGCCTGTGGCCGCACGCGAACGTCGAAGTCCGCCACCTTTCGTACGGGCATCAGCGTCAGCTCGAGATCGCGCTCGCGATCGCCGTGGACCCTGCGCTCCTGCTGCTGGACGAGCCGACGGCGGGACTGTCTCAGGCGGAGATGGCGGCCATGCAGCGGCTGCTGGCGTCGCTGCCCAGCCGCCTGACGGTGCTGGTCGTCGAGCATCATCTCGAGGTGATCTTCCAGCTGGTCGAGCGCGTGCTCGTCCTCCACCAGGGGAGCATCATCATGGATGGTCCGCCAAGCGCCGTCCGCACGGACCGGCAGGTGCAGGACCTTTACTTCGGCGCGCTACCCGCCGTGCAGGCGGCCGGCCAGACGGGCGGCGGAGTCCAGAAAGCCGATCGAAGCGGCGAGTGGAACACAGGTCTCTGACGGGGGGCCGGCGCGGATGCTCTCGGTACGCGAGATCCACACCTACTACGGCGACAGCTACATCATCCAGGGCGTCTCGCTCGATGTGGCGCCCGGGCGGATCGCGGTCTTGATGGGACGCAACGGAGCCGGGAAGACCACGACGATCCGGTCGATCGTCGGCCTCACCCCGCCGCGCCGCGGCAGTGTGACCTTCAACGGCGCGGAGCTGACGCGCCTGCCGGCGCACGAGATCGCGCTGCGGGGCATCGGGCTCGTCCCGCAGGGCCGGCGGGTCTTTGGATCGCTCACCGTCGGCGAGCATCTGGCCGTGGCCGCCAATCGTCCCGGCCGGGCTGCCTGGCCCCCGGAGCGGCTGTTTGAGATCTTTCCGCGATTGCGCGAGCGGTTGCGCCAGCGGGCGGTCCACCTGTCGGGCGGGGAGCAGTCGATGCTGGCGATCGCGCGGGCGCTCAGGACCGAACCGGACTGCCTGCTCATGGACGAGCCGACCGAGGGCCTCGCACCACTCTTCGTCGGCATCGTGCTCGAGGTCGTTCAGAGGCTCCGGCGGGCGGGCGGGCTCGGGATCCTCATCGTCGTCCACGAGCTGCCGATCGCGCTCGCGATCGCCGACCGCGTGTACGTGATGGCCAAGGGGCGGATGGTCTTCGACGGATCCCCGCGGGAGCTCGAGCAGCGGCGTGACGTCCAGGAGCGTTACATAGGCGTGGGAGTGTGAGGCGATGGGCGCGACAGCGGTCCGCACGATGAAGGGGTACGTTTTCGCCGGCGACGGTCGGGCGGAACTTCGCGAGCTCCCGGTTCCGGAGATCGCGTCCGGCGAGGCGCTCGTCCGGATGCGGCTCGCCTCGATCTGCGCGACCGACCTCAAGATCATCGACGGGCGGATTCCCGGCCGCCCGGGCACGGTCCTCGGCCATGAACTTGTGGGTGAGATCGTCGCGGTCGCCGACGGCGTCCGGGGGTACGCGCCCGGCCAGCGCGTGTATGTCCCGGGCGACACGCCCTGCGGCCAGTGCTACGAGTGCCTCGGCAATGCGAACGGTCGCGGCTGCCACGCGGATGGGACGATCGCCGCCTTTCACTTCGCCACGCAGCGGGACGGGGCGCATGCCGAATACGTGGCGGTGCCGTATGCGCAGGCGAACCTCACGCCGATCCCCGACGAGGTCACGGACGAGCAGGCGGTCGTCATGGCCTGCGGCGGGTCGACGGGATTCGCGGCCGTGGAATCTTCGGAACTTCGGATGGGCGACACCGTGGCCATCGTCGGCCAGGGACCGGTCGGGCTGGCGGCGACGGTGGCGGCGCGGCTGCGGGGCGCCGGTTACGTGATCGCGGTCGACGTCATTCCCTGGCGGCTGGAGATGTCGATGCGCCTGGGCGCGGATGTCGCGCTCGACGCGACGCAGGTCGACGTGGTGGAGATCGTGCGGCGGCTCACCGGCGGCTGGATGGCCGATGTGGCCATCGAGGCGGTCGGGACGCCGCAGACGTTCCTCACGGCGCTGCGCCTCGTGCGTCCGGCCGGCGTGCTCTCGAGCGTCGGGAACTACGGCATGCAGGGGAGCCTGACGCTGCCGCTCGACGCCGGCGCCTTCATGGGCGGGATCGGCGAGAAGCGCATCATCACGTCGACGTCGCCGGGAGGGAAAGAGCGCGGCCGCCGGCTCATGCACATGATCGAGCACGGCAAGTTCGACCTGTCGCCGCTCATCACCCACCGGTTCCCGCTCGGGGAGATCGGCGCGGCGTACGAGCTGTTCCGGGACCGGAGGGAGCCGGTGTTCAAGGTTGGGATCCGCCCGTAGTCCCGTCTGCGGCGGCGATGAAAGGGGGGATGGACGGACGTTCCTGCACCTGGGACCAGGGAAGGACATGCTCGGGGAACAAGGATAGCTCGGGGAACCGGCACACGACCGGAGGTCAACGCGGGGTCTGAATGGGCCTCGACGACACGGGGGGAGGGGATCGCAATGGATCACGAGGGTCGCGGCGTTTCGTCGCTTCCGATCACCCGGAGGCGCGTGCTGTTCTTGGTGGGGGCCGGCGCAACCGCCGCGCTGTCCGGCCTTTCATGGCGGACGGCGCGCGGGCAGGCCAAAACGGTCCGGATCGGAGCGGTCACCGGAAACTTTTCAAACCCCGCGGTGAAACAAATGGTCGACGCGATGCAGAGCGAGCTCCGGAAGTATCCCAACGCCAAGTTCTTTGTCCAGGACTCGGCAAACGTCTCTGAGCAGGTGGCCAAGGCCGAGACGATGCTCGGTCAAGGGATCGACGTGCTGGGCCTCCATCCCTGGGACGGGAAAGCGATCATGCCCCTGATCGCGAAAGCGCACAGCAGGGGTGTCAAGGTGTTCTTACTCATCGATGATGCGCCCGGGGCCGTGGACAAGGGCCTCGCCGTGAGCTATATTTCCGCGAACGAAGTCCAGGGCGGACGACTGCTGGGGGAATGGCTCTCCGTCGCGATCCCCAACGGCGGTAACGTGGCGATCATCGAGGGATCGCCGGGCAACTATTCCGCGATCTACCGGTCGCAGGGCTTCAAGGAAGGCATCAAAAGGAATGAAAAGATCAAGGTCGTCGCGGAGGGCACCGGAAACTGGCAGCGCGACCAGGGCCTCCGGGTGGCGACCGACATGATCACGGCCAACCCGGACCTGGCGGCCATTTTTGCCCACAACGACGAAATGGCGTTCGGCGCCCTGCAGGCGCTCAAGGCGGCGAACAAGACCGGGAAAGTCATCCTCATCGGCTACAACGGGACGTGTATCGGGATCCAGGCCGCGCTCAAAGGGGACTTCCAGGCGGAGGGGATCCTGCCGATTCCGCAGATCGGCTCGTCGTTTATCGCCGGCGCGATGACCGTCGGGACGGGAGGGGCGGTGCCCAAGCGCATCGAGCCGCCCATCCTGGCTCTGTCCACCGCGGAACTTCGGGCCGTCGAATCAGGGAGCAAGCAGGCGGATCCGAGCCTGAAAGACAGGATTGACACCGCAGCCGCGGGCAAGTGTTGAGATCGCCGCTCCTCGAGGCGCGGGGGATTTCCAAGGCCTTTCCGGGCGTGCAGGCGCTCGTGGACGTCGATTTCACCCTCGAGGCGGGTGAGATCCACGCGCTCGTCGGAGAGAACGGAGCCGGGAAGAGCACGCTCGTCAAGATCCTGACGGGGGTGTACCAACCCGACGCGGGTACCCTCCTGGTGGACGGGAGATCCGTCCGCATCTCCTCCCGCCGTGATGCCGAACGATTGGGCATCGCGGCGATCCACCAGGAGATCGTGCTCGTCCCCGAGCTCGATGTGGCCAGCAATATCCTCCTGGGCGAGCCGCCGACCCTCGGCCGCGGGTGGCGCAGCCGCCTGGGCGTCATCGATCGTGCCCAGCTCTATACGCGGGCCGGCGCCGCGCTGGGTCGGGTCCACGCGGACATCGATCCGCATCTGAGGGCAGGATCGCTGGGGGTCTCGGCGGCCCAGCTCGTCCTCATTGCCCGGGGCCTGTCGCAGGACAACCGGATTCTCGTCCTGGACGAGCCGACGGCCGCCCTCACGCCGGGGGAGCGGGATGAGCTGTTCGTCAGATTGTATGCCCTGCGCGATCGAGGCGTGGGGATCCTCTACGTGTCCCACCGGCTGGACGAGGTCGTGACCCTGGCCAACCGGATCACCGTGCTGCGTGACGGACAGGTCGTTCGAACCCTGCCCGCGGCCGAGGCGAAGGTCGAGCGGGTGATCGAGCTCATGCTGGCAAGGTCGCTCAGTGAGATGTACCCTGAGCGCCTCCAGGGCGGGCGGCGGCCCGTGGTGCTCGAGGTCCGAGGGCTCTCGCGCGCCGGGGTGCTCGACGGCGTGAGCCTGGCGGCGAGGGGCGGCGAGATTGTTGGGGTGACGGGGCTCGTCGGCGCCGGCAAGTCCGAGCTGGCCCGGGCCATTTACGGCGCGGATGCCAAGGACGCCGGCGCGATCCTCGTGGACGGCGTCGACACGCCGATCCGCTCACCGCGTGATGCCCTCAAGGCCGGCATCGCGTTGGTCCCGGAGGACCGAAAATCCCAGGGGCTCGTCCTGCTGCTCTCCATTGTGGAAAATGTTGCGTTGGCGGTCGCGAACTGTGTGCGGGTGTCCGGGGCGGTCACGCGGTTCAACCAGATCCTCGCCGCTCGCCGCCTCGGGGCGATCGCCAGATCCTACATCCGGCGCTTCAGCATCCATGCCCGCAGCGAGTATCAACTGACGCGCGACTTGAGCGGCGGCACGCAGCAAAAAGTCGTGCTCGCCAAGAACCTCGCGACCCAGCCGAAAGTCATCATCTTCGACGAGCCCACCCGCGGGATCGATGTCGGCAGCAAAGCGGAAATCTATCGGATGATGAAAGACCTCGCCGCGGGCGGCGTGGCAATTCTCCTGGTGTCGTCGGAGGTGCAGGAAGTCGTAGCGATGAGCGACCGCATCTATGTGATGCGGAAAGGGGCGGTGGTCGCGGAAGTCGATCGCGCCGACGCGTCTGAGCGGACCGTCATGCGCTATGCCGCCGCGGGCGGGTAACCCTCGTGGCCCATCAGGCGCCGACCACCCAATCGCTCAGGCCCGCGGGCTCCGATCTGCCGGCGCTGCTGGCCTGGCTGCGCCGCCTTCGTCAACGCCGGTCTATCGCGAGCACGATCATTCCGCTGGCGCTCCTCTGGGTGGGGTTGAGCATCGCCTCCCCGCACTTTTTCACGGTCGAGAACATCTCGAACATCCTGCTGCAGTCGTCGCCGCTCGTGTTGATCGCTGGGGGCATGACGTTTGCCCTGATCGCCGCGGAGATCGACCTCTCCGTTGGATCGGTCGTGGCGCTCACCGGATCGATGGTGGCCTTGCTGACGGTCGGGGATCACGTCCTCTGGCCGTTCGCGGTCGTGATCGCCATGGTCACCGGAGTCGCGGTGGGGTTGGTGAACTCCTGGTTTACGACCCACCTCGGCATGCCCTCGTTCGTGGCCACCCTGGCCATGCTGGGAATCGCCAGGGGCGGGGCGCTCCTGCTCACGAACGGCCAATCCATCTACGGCCTCCCGCCCGGGTTCGATTTCATCGGGCAGGGCAAGATCGGGCCGGTCCCGTTTCCGGTCGTGATCGCCGGCGTCGTGCTGACCGGCATGCACGCTCTGCTCACGCGGACGAGGCTGGGCCTCAACATCTACGGCGTGGGCGGCAACGCGGAGGCGGCGCGCCTGGCGGGGGTAGATGTCCGGCACACCAAGGTCATTGTCCTGGTGCTCAGCGCGGTGATGGCCTCGCTGGCCGGCCTCATTGTGGCGGCGCGGCTCGATGCCGGCTCGGGCACCGTCGGCGAGGATCTGCTGCTCGATTCGATTGCCGCGGTGGTCATCGGCGGGACCTCCCTCCTCGGCGGGGTGGGACGGATCTCCGGGACCGTCCTCGGCGTCGTGCTCATCGCATCGATCAGGAACGGGCTGGTCCTGCTGAACGTCTCGGCGTTCTGGCAGCAGGTCGCCATCGGGTCGATCATCCTGCTCGCCGTGTCGCTCGATCATCTGGCAAAAGAGCGCTCATAGAGGAGGCGGTCCATGCTGCAGGGCAACTTCGTGTTTGACTGCGTCGTGCACGCGTACAACATGTCGGATGCCAATCTCCTGGATCGGCCCGACGCGGAGATCGGCCGCGGCAGCATCCTCAGGCTGGGCCAGGAGACGCGCGCCCCGGGGAGCGACCTGGGGTACACAACGTTCGCCCGCGACTGGACGCACCAGGATCTCTGGGACATGGTCTTCGCCCGGTCGAACACCGACCGCGCCATGGCGCAAACCGTTCCAATCTTCGACTGGTTCAAGGACGGGTTCGCTCCGGTCGCCGCCCAACACGCCTTCGCCGCCGCGTACCCCGACCGCGTGATGTTCTGCGGGGGCGTCGACCCGTCGTTTCACGGGGAGGCCGTGCTCGACGAGATGGAACGCCAGGTCACAGAATTGAAGGCGAGGTCGTTCAAATTTTATAACGCCCATGTCGATGGCAAGACCTGGCGCTGTGACGATGAATCGGTCGCGTATCCGATGTACGAAAAGGCGCGGCGGCTCGGCATCCGGGTGCTCCAATTCCACAAGGGCATCCCCTTCGGCAACCAGAACATGGAAGATCTCCGCCCCAACGATCTGCAGAAGGCGGCCAGGGACTTTCCCGACCTGACGTTTGTGATCCACCACCTGGCGCTGCCGTATTTCGACGAATGCGTGTCCATCGCGGCCAGGTTCCCCAACGTCTACCTGGCGCTGTCGGGGGTCCTCGCGCTGTATTTTGTCCGCCGGAAGGGGTTCCTGATGCAGATGGGACAGCTCCTCGCCGAGGTGGGCGCCGATAAGCTGCTTTGGGGATCGGAAGCCGCGCTGATGGGCTGTCCGCAGCCGTATCTGGACGCCCTCTGGGCCCTGCGGATCCCCGAGGAGCTGCAGGAGGATTACGGCTTTCCGGAGATCACGGACGAAGACAAGCGCAAGATCCTTGGGACCAACTTCGCCCGCCTGATGGGGGTGGAGGCGCCTCGGCCTCCGGGGGGGAGGAACTGATGGACGCTCCGGACGGCGAGACGCTCTGGCGGGAGATCGAAGCGAAGCTCGACGGGCGCATTCGACCGGTCCTTCAGGTGCACGGCGGCGATCTGACGCTGCTCACCGTGGCGGACGGCGTGGTCGGCGTGCGGTTTGAAGGCGCGTGCGTCGGATGCCCGCTGCGCCCGGTCACCATGGCGGTCACCATCGGCCCGGCGCTGCGCGCGATTGCCGGGGTCGAGGGTGTTCAGGCGGAGGGGGTCCGGATGTCTCAGGCGTCCGCAGCGCGCCTGGCCGCGGCGCTGCGGGATGCGCCGCCGGGACCCGGCCTGTAGCGGCGCGCGTGAGCACGTCCGCGGTCTTGCGGAATCAGAGATCGGAGAGGAGGAGCAGATGGCCGACAGTATCGAGCAGCGTCTTTCGGATCTGGGACTCAAGCTCCCGCAACCGCCCAAGCCGGTCGCCAACTACGTGGGGGCGGTGACCGCCGGCAAGCTGGTCTTCGTGTCGGGCCACGGCCCCTACCGGGACGGGAAACTCGCGTATGTCGGCAAGGTCGACAGCGTCGTGCCGGTGGAGGACGCCGCGAAAGCGGCTCAACTCGTGATGTTGAACGCGCTGGCGTCGTTGAAAGCCGAGATCGGGTCGCTCGATCGGGTGCGGCGCATTGTCAAGCTCCTTGGGATGGTGAACAGCGATCCCGGCTTTGCCCGGCAGCCGGAAGTCATCAACGGCGCGTCGGACCTCCTGACAACGCTGTTCGGTGAGCGCGGCCGGCATGCCCGCGCGGCGGTCGGGATGGGAGCGCTGCCATTCGGGATCTCCGTCGAGATCGAGATGGTCGTTGAGATTCAGTGAGCGGTAGAGGTGCAGACGTGGGCGGGCGACTGGAGGGCAAGACTGCCATCGTCACCGGCGGCAGCTCGGGGATTGGACGCGCGAGCGCGCTGAGATTCGCCGAAGAAGGGGCGCGCGTGGTCGTCGCCGACATCCGGCCGGATCCCCGGGAGGGGGGGCCGCCGACGCACGACGTGGTCCGCGCGAACGGGGGACAGGCGGAATATGTCGCCACGGATGTCACCAATCCGGCGGCCGTGGATGGGCTGGTCCAAAGGGCCATCAGGGCGTTTGGCGGCCTCCACATCATCATGACGGCGGCGGGGAATGTGGGGCCGACCGGAGACTCGCGTCTGGTCGACATCGCGGAGTGGGATCAGCACCTGGCCCTCAATCTCCGGGCCACCTTCCTCTGCGTCCAGCGCGGCCTCCGGCATTTCGCGGAACAGCGATACGGCAAGGTGGTCACGGTGGCCTCAAATTTCGGACTGGTGGGCGTGCCGCAGCTGACGGCCTACTGCGCCGGGAAGGCGGCCGTCATCGGCATGACCAGGGCCCTGGCGGTCGAGTTCGGCCCCCTGGGCCTGAACATCAACGCGCTCTGCCCCGGCGCCACCCGCACCGCCATCAATGTCCATTTCCGGGCCGACCCCGAGGTGCAGCGGGTCTGGCAGCAGATGACACCGCTGCGAATGGCCGATGGTCAGTACATCGCCGATCCGCGCGATCTCGCGAACGCCGCGCTGTACCTCGCGTCCGACGAATCGCGATTCATGACCGGCGCCTGTCTGGTCGTCGACGGGGGGTGGATCGCCCAATGACCCCTGACGCCACTCTCGATTCCGGCGAACTCGCGGGACGAGTCGCGCTCGTGACGGGCGCGAGCCGGGGGATTGGGCGGGCCATCGCAGCCGCGCTTGCCGAGGCCGGCGCTGCCATCGCGATCCACTGCCGCAGCAATGCGGGCCTGGCGAAGGACGTGGCCGCGGCGCTGTCCGCCGAAGACCGCCGCGCAGAAGTCTACCTTGGCGATTTGGGTGACATCGGAGCCTGTGAATCATTGGTCGAGAGCGTCCGGGCCGACTTCGGACGCATCGATATCCTCGTGAACAATGCCGGCATCGTGCGCGTCCGGAGCACAGAAACGACCTCGCGCTCGGACTGGGACGATATGCTCGGCGTCAATCTCACCGCCCCCTTCGTGTTGTCCCAGCGGGCCCTCCCCATCATGAAAGAGCTGGGGAAGGGGGTCATTGTGAACATCGCGTCGATTGCCGGCGTGAATGGAGGGAACATGGGCCCCGCCTACGCCGCGGCGAAGGGCGGGCTGATCTCGCTGACCCGGTATCTCGCCCGGGATTGCGCGCGGTTCGGCATCCGAGTCAATTGCGTCGCTCCGACGCTCACCGACACCGATCTCCTGAATGAGCCCGGGATGGACGCGCTGCGCTCCCGGATTTTGGCGGCGAATCCGATGGGCCGGCTCGCGGCCCCCTCGGAGGTCGCAGCCGTGGTCCGGTTCTTGTGCTCGGATGCCGCCGGTTTCGTCAACGGCGATTGCATCATGGTGACCGGAGGTCCGTAACCCGGGTCGGAGAGGGGATGCTCCATGTCGATACCCCACAGCCAGTTGCGAAACGAGATCGCTCAGCGCCTCGGCAGAGTCCAGGCCAGGATGCGGGAGCAGTCGTACGATGCGCTGATCGTCTACGGGGACAACAAGGTCCGCGGCAGCCTGCGGTACCTCACCGATTACTTCCCCGACCGCGCCGGCTGGGTGTCGCTCAGCGCCACCGAGACCTATCTGTTCGAGGGTGCCGCGTTCGTGCTCTCGAGCGGCGGCGAGGGCGTCCTCCTCTGCGATCCGGGCTTGACGCCGAGCAAGGAGGTGATCGCCGGCACGGTCGTGACCGGGGGATTCGCGGCGAGCAAAGAGGTCGGGCTCTCGGCGTCCTACGTGCGCAGGCTGCTCACCGAGTGGAACGCCCGGAACGTCGGGATCGAGACGTGGGATCGGTTCCCGGCGCCGCTCTATCTCGATCTCGTCAAGGCCCTCCCCAAGACGGCGTTTGCGAAGTCGACGATCGTCGAGGAGCTGCGGCTGGTGAAGAGCCCCCTCGAACTCGAACTGATGGCGCGGGGGGCGCGCGTCGGAGATCGGGCGCACGCGGCCGTGGTGGAGGCCCTGCGGCGGGGGACGCCGACCGAGCTCGAGCTCGTCCGGGCGGCGGAAGCCGTCATGCGCAACGCCGATCCCGTCTACGAGGACATGGTGAGCCTGTCGCCGAGCCTGATCTGCTCCGGGGGAGCCGTGGCGGGCTCCCTGCTGCATCACCCGCGCGGGGAAAAGCGGCTGGAGCGCGGCGACGTGGTCCATTGGGACATCACGTCCCAGCACGAGGGCTACGCGATCGACACGTCGCGGACCAAGGCGCTCGGACGGTCGACCGACGCGCAGCGGCGGGCGTACCAGACGGTGCTGACGATCTTCGACGAGGTCCTCAAGGCGGCCCGGCCCGGGGTGCCCGCCGTCGAGCTCGTCACGCTCGCCGTGGACGTGGCGCGCGAGCGCGGCTATGACTACTGGGGGCCGTTCCTCGGCCACGGCGCGGGACTGGATCTCCACGAACGTCCCGATCTCGTCCGGGAGGCCACCCCGCTCGCGGCGAACATGGTGCTGGCGGTCGAGCCGCGGCTGGCCCTCGGCGAGCAGTACCTGTTGGGCGTGGAGGACATGGTCGTGGTGACCGAATCCGGCGGCGTCTCCCTCAACGGATTCGAGAAGGAGCCTTTCGAGCTCGGCGACGCCTGACGCGTGGGGGGTGCTGGAGATGGGTCCCTTCGCCATCACGCCGGCTCAGGAGCGGCTGCGGGACGTGGCCCGTGAGTTCGCCGGCAGGGTCGTGGCGCCGGCGGCGGCGGACCTCGACCGGCGCGCGGATCCCCGGGAGTGTTTCTCGCCGGCGATCGTCGAGGAAGCCAGCAAGGCGGGCCTGCGGACCCTCACGCTGCCTCCGGAACTCGGGGGCCAGGGGGCGGATTCCCTCACGGCCGCCATCGTCATCGAGGAGCTGGCCAAAGCCGATCTCGGGGTCTCGGTCATCTTCGCCCAGGTCCTCAAAATCGCGCAAACGCTGCACAAGGCCTGTACGGCGGCCCAGAGACAACGCTTCCTGCACCCGTTCCGGGACGATCCCAATTTTCTCTTGGCGATCGCCATCACGGAGCCGGAAACCTCCTCGGATTACATCATCCCGGTGCGAGCCCCCGGCGCCCGTTTTCGCACGGTCGCCGTTCGCCGGGATCGGGGGTGGGTGGTGACAGGGAAGAAACACTTCATCTCCAACGGGAGCCGGGCGGGCCTGTACCTGGTCTTCGCGCAAACCGAGCCGGGAAAGGGCCTGGTCGAGGGCGCCACGTGCTTTCTGCTCACACGCGACATGCCCGGCTTCACCATCGGCGCGGTGCACGATAAGATGGGGGAGCGGCTGGTCAACAATGCCGAACTGATCTTCCGAGACTGTTTTGTCCCCGACGACCATGTGCTCGGGCGGGTGGGCGGTGGATTCGATGTGCTGGTTGAATTCTTCCCCGCGAGCAACGCCTACGCGGCGGCCAGCGTCCTCGGCGTGGCCGAGGCCGCGTATGACCGGACGCTCGAGTGGACGGGGACACGCGTGCAGGGGGGGCGCCCTCTGCTGGACCATGATCTTGTCGCCGCGGACGTGGCGGAGATGCGGATGCTGCTCGACGCGGCCCGAGCGTATACGTACCAGGCCGCGTGGGCCGCGGATCATCGCGACCACGGGTGGGATCCGACCCTGGGGGCGTTTCCGAAGGTGTTTGCGTCCCAGGTGGCGTGGCGCGTCGTCACCACGGCCCTGGAGCTCCACGGGGGCTACGGCTACATGCGAGAGCGCGGGCTGGAGAAGCTCCTTCGCGACGCCGCCGCGTTTTTCCATTCAGACGGGGCGAACCGCTCGCTGCTCTTGAAAGGGGCCGGCTTCATCCGGCAGGCCCAGGGACGATCCCGGCCGGCGGGGTAACGCCGGCTCTGGTCACCCGCGCTTGGGCGGAGCGGCCGCCTCCGTCCCGAGGGAGACGATGTCCGGGCCGGCATCGGCGCCGATGTGGAAGCCCTGCGCGCAGTCCACCCCGTACTCCCGCAGGAGCTGGACGGTCTCGGCATCGCTCACAAACTCCGCGATCGTCTCCTTGCCCAGTCCCCGGGCGATCGCGACAATCGCCTTGACGAGATGCTGGTCGACGGTGTCGCGCGGGAGGTCGCGGATGAAGCTGCCGTCGATCTTGAGGTAGTCCACCGCCAGGGACTTCAGGTGATAGAACGACGCAAACCCGACCCCGAAGTCGTCGAGCCCGACCTGGCATCCGAGATTCCGCAGCGTGTCCACAAACTTCTCCGCCAGGTGGATGTTGGTGATGGCCGTGCTCTCCGTGATTTCGAGGGAGAGATTGCGCGGGTTGACGCCGGCTCGGGAGAGCTCGTCCTGGATCATGGGGAGCAGGTCGGCGTCCGCGAGGGCCTTGCCGGACACGTTGACGGCCAGCTTGAGCTCGCGCCCGGCCAGGCGGTGCCCGGCGAGGAGGCGGATGGCGCGCCGGATCACCCAGCGGTCGATCCCCTGGATGAGGCCGAAGCGCTCGGCCGTCTCGAGGAAGGCGCCCGGGTGGATGATCTCGCCTTTGTCCCCGACCATGCGGACCAGGAGCTCGTATTGGGCGATGCGGTTGGTGCGCAGATCGAGGATGGGCTGCGCCTGCAGCTGAAACAGGTCTCGCTCCAGGGCCTCGCGGATGCGGCGCTGCCAGGAGAGCCGCGACTGGCTGTCGGCCTGCAGGTCCCGGTCCGGGGCGTAGAGGCTGAACTGGTTCCGGCCGTTCTCTTTGGACTGGTACATCGCGAGGTCCGCGCGGGCGAGGAGATCGTCCAGGTTGGCGGCGTGCTCGGGAAAGAGGGCGATGCCGATGCTGGCCGTGACATTGATCGGCCGGCCCTCGGCCTCGATCGTCGTCTTTCTGAGGGACTCGAGCAGGCGCTCGGTGAGCGCGACCGCCTGGTCCTTGTCCGTGTGCGCCAGGAGCACGGCGAACTCGTCGCCGCCCATCCGGGCGATGACGTCGGTCTCCCGCAGCCGCTCCCGCAGCAGGGCGCTCACGCGGACGAGGAGGGCGTCCCCGGCGGGATGGCCCAGGCTGTCGTTGACGTCCTTGAACTGGTCGAGGTCCACGAGATGGCCCAGGCTGTCGTTGACGTCCTTGAACTGGTCGAGGTCCACGAACACCAGCGCGCCGTGGACGCCGTAGCGGCGGGCCTCCGCCAGGTGGCGGTCCACTTCCTCCTGGAACCGCCGGCGGGTGTAGAGGCCGGTGAGGGGATCGTGATTGGCCAGCTGCACCAGCTGCTGCTCGAACCGCTTGCGCTCGCTGATGTCCCGGGCGATGACGGAATAGAATTCCACGTGCCCATCCGGCCCCGTGTGGGCGATCATGACCATCGAGACGGGGATCTGCTTGCCGTTCCGGCTGAACAAGGTGACCTCGCCGTTCCACCCGCCGTCGCGCACGGCGGCGGGCATGACCTCGTTGGCGATGAACGACTGCGCGTCCCCGGCGAAGATGCTCTCGAGGGTAAGGGCGGAGATGTCTTCTTCGGGGGAGATCCCGAGCATCCGCCGGCCCGCGCCGTTGATGTAGAATCCCCGGCCGGGCAGGTCGGTGATGGTCACGAAGTCCGTTGTGGCCTCAATGAGCTCGGTCAGCTGGGCCCGGGCCGCTTCCGTCTGGCGCTGCTCGGTCATGTCCGCGATCAGGACCATCATGCCGCTGATGGATCCGGTTTGATCGAAGGTCGGGGCGGCGGAGACCGTCACGTCGACCGGGAGCCCCTCCTTCTGCGCGACCTGCGTCGCGATCTTGGTGAGGGTCTCCCCCTGGAGCACGCGCTGAAGCAATTCATGGATCTCTTCCTCGGTGCTCTGGAACAGCAGCGGATCGGGTTGACCGACGATCTCCTCTTGGGTCCAGCCGAAGAGGCGCTCCGCGGTGGCGTTCCAGCTGCGGATGTTGCCTTCGGTGTCCACCTCGACGATGGCCAGCGGCGAGGCGCCGACCAGCATCTCGAGCCGCTGGGAGGTGTCCTGCATCGAGTCCATGGCTCTCCGGCGCTCCACCACGACGGCGAACGCGTGGGCGACGCCCTGCAGGAAGGTGACGTCTCCCTCGCCGAACGCCCGCGCGCCGGTCGTGGCCACGGCCAGCACGCCGAACGGTCCGTCCCGGCCGGGGATCGCCACGCTCAGGCCGCTCTTCACCGCGGTCTTGTGGACGACGGAGGGCACGGTGAACCGGGCCTCCTTTTTGTAGTCTTCGACGATCACCGGCAGGGTCGAGGTCAGCGTGTAGCCCGCCTGGGACTTCGGGCCGCCGTCGACGATGGCGCCCTCGTGCGGGTCCCCCGCCCAGCTGAACCCGGCGCACAGCCGGAAGGTCCCCGTGTTCTTGAGGAACTCGAGCACGCTGCAGTACTGGACGTCGAGGATCCGCGCCACGGTGGCGGCGGCCTCGGTCATGAACGCGGATGCGTCGGCCTCCGAGAACGCGCGCTGCCCGATGGCGGCCAGCGCGTCCCGCATGCCGGTCTGCTCGGCCGGTGGCGCCTCGGCGGTCCCGGGCTTCACAGGCTTCACGGGTTGAACTCCGTCCCCTGTCGGTCCAGCATGGTCGTCGTGCCCCCCCTGTTCTAATGCCCCGGAACGCCCTGCGCACGGACGCCCGGGGCGTCCAGCGGGAGGCCGTACCAGGGGCGGGCTCTTGGGGGGAGGGGCGCTGATCCGCGGCCGAACGGGGCGGCCGGCGGGGGCCGGCCGCCGCCGCGCCCACTAGGAGGAGGACGGGGGGGGATCCTTGGGTTGCTCCGCGGGCGAACGCTCTGCCGGGCGCTCCGCCGCGGGGCCGAACTCGCGATAGCGGCGGGCCAGATCTGCCAGGTGCTGAGCCACGCGGGCGTTCACCGAGCCCGCGGGGTACCGGCCGTCTCCGTCGGGGGTCCCGGCGGGGGTGCCGGTCAGGATCTCGATGCCTTCGTCCACGGTGCGGACCGCCCAGACGTTGAAGCGGCCCTCGCGGACGGCGTCGACGACCTCTTCGCGGAGCATGAGGTCGCGGACGTTCCGGTGGGGGATCATGACCCCCTGGCGGCCGGTGAACCCCTTGGCCTTGCAGACGTAGTAGAAGCCCTCGACCTTCTCGTTCACGCCGCCGATGGGCTGGATCTCGCCCATCTGGTTGACGGACCCCGTCACCGCGATCCCCTGATCGATCGGCAGGCCCGCGAGCTCGCTGAGGAGCGCGTACAGTTCGGTCGAGCTGGCGCTGTCGCCGTCGACGTCGGAGTAGAGCTGCTCGAAGGTGAGCGAGGCGGAAAGGCTGAGGGGGTGCTGCTGGGCGAAGCGGCTCGCCACAAACGAGGAGAGGACGAACACCCCCTTGCTGTGGATGCGTCCGGACATCTGGGTTTCGCGCTCGATGTTGACGACGCCGCGGCCGCCGACGTAGGCGCGCGCCGTAATCCGGCTCGGCGACCCGAACGTGTAGTCGCCGAGCTGCAGCACCGACAGGCCGTTGATCTGCCCGGTCACCGTCCCCTGCGTATCGACGAGGATCTGGCCCTTGGCGATCATTTCCCGGATCTTCTCCTCGAGCAGGTTGGAGCGGTAGGCCTTCTCCTCGACCGCCCGCCGCACATGCTCCCGGGTGACCGTGGGGCTCCCGGCCTGGCCCGCCCAGGCCGCGGCCTCGTAGACGACCTCGACCACTTCGTTGAAGCGGGTGCTCAATTTATCCTGGTTCGCGGCGAGGCGGGCGCTGTGCTCGAGCACGGCGGCGACTCCCGCCGCGTCGAAGTGGCACGATCCCGTGCGGTGGCAGATGGCCGCGATGGCGCGGGCGTACTCCCGCTGGGTCTGGGGCGTCCGGTCGATCGTGATGTCGAAGTCCGCCCGGATCTTGAACAGCTTCTCGAACTCCTCGTCGAGCCCGTAGAGCAGGTGGTAGACGTCGGGGGTCCCGATCATGAGGACCTTGACGTCGAGCGGGATCGGGTCCGGCCGCAGCGTCGCCGCGGGAAGGGCGCCGAGCGCCTCGCCCAGCGGCTCGATCCGGATCTCCCGGCCGCGGAGCGCGCGCTTGAGCCCTTCGTAGGCGAACGGGCTGGTGAGCACGTCGCGCGCCTGGAGGATGAGGAAGCCGCCGTTCGCGCGGTGGAGGGCGCCGGGCTTGATCATCGTGAAGTCCGTGACGAGCGCGCCGAACTCGGCCCGGTATTCCGCCTTCCCCACCAGGTTGTAGTAGGTGGGGTTGGTCTCGATGATCACCGGCGCACCGCGGGTGTCCCGGTGGTCCACCAGCAGGTTGACCTGGTACCGGGCGAACCGATCCCGGCGGAGGAACGGGAGCTCCTGGCGCGCCTGCTCGGCGCCCTCCTCGTCCCCGGCGCCGCGCAGCTCGGCCAGGTGGTCGAGCATGTCCTGCTCGGCCGCGTCGAGGAACGCCACGACTTTCGGATTCTCGCGGTACTGCTCCTTGAGGCGCGCCACCGGAGCGTCGATCACGGACTTGGCCGTCTGCGCGTCGAACTGCCGGAGGGCTTCGCGCCCCTCCCGCTCGAGCGAGCGCGCCTTGCGCTGCGCCTCGGCCAGGACGTCTTCGAGTTCCTTGGTGCGGGCCGCGATCCGAGCCCGCTCCACTTCGGGGAGGCCCTGGAACACCTCGGGGGAGACCGGGCGTCCCTGCAGATCGACCGCCACCGTCGCGATCCCGGTCGGCGTGCGCTGCAGCAGCAGCCCCCGGATCTTGGCCTGGTTTTCGAGCTGCTGCCAGAGCTCCGCCAACTGCTGCTCGTACCGCTTGGCGACGGTGGCCCGCTGCTGCTCGTAGGCGTCGCCGGCGAAGACGCGGCGCAGCCCCTCCCGCACCTCGGTGATGAGGTCGGCCACGCCTTCCCGGAACGCCCGCCCCGTGCCGGTGCCGAGCGAAATGGCGATCGGCTGGTCGGCCACGGCGAAGTTCCGGACGTAGCACCAGTCCTGGGGCGCCGGCTGCGCCTGCGCGATCCGCTCGACCTCGAGGCGGGCGTAACTGCTGCGGCCCGTGCCCGGCGGCCCGCTCACGAAGACGTTGTAGCCGTGCTGGCCGATTCCCAGTCCGAACTGGAGGGCGTGCACGCCCCTGGCCTGGCCGACGATCGCGGCCTGCTGCGGCAGATCCGCGGTCGTCGTGAACCCGAGGTCGGCCGGATCGCAGGTCCAGCGGAGCGTCTCCGGCGGGAGGCGGCGGTCGTCTTTGGTTGACGGGGTCATGGCGGGACTTTCGATAGGGAGCAGGAGTTCGCCTCTTGACAGGCCTGGCTGTCTGCATATACTGATGTTCAGATATTTCAATATCTACGATTGGAGCGCGCGATGCAGGTCTCATTGGCTCCACAGACTGCGCAGCAGATTCGAGACGCGCTTGGGGACGGCGTGGACCTCGCCCCGGAGAACACCCCGGCGGTCCTGGCCCGCCTCGCCGTCGAGGCGCCGGCGATCTACTCCGAGGTGCTGGCCCAGATCTCGGGATCCCAGATCCGTCTCGACAGTGAGGCTGAGCTCCACAAGAGGCGGCGCCGGCACATGCTGCGGCGTCTGTTCTTCTCCTGGGGGGAATACGAGACCGATGTGGGAGACCGGGTGTTCGCCAAGCGCCACATCGCGGCCGCGGTGCCGCTGTCGGCGGCCGCGCTGACCTTGGTGGTCCTCGCGGCGGGGCACGTCTTCGGGCACCGGCCGATCTCCTCGACCGGCTCCCGTGGCGCGGCCCCGGACATGCCGCCGCAGGGGCAGATCCGCGTCTCCACGCCGGGCGGGCCCGCGGCCCGCCGCCCCGGTGAGGGACCGCTGTCGTTTCCTTCGCTCCCCGTTCCCGCCGCGTCCGCGGGCCTCACCGCCGGGCCGTCGCGGAGTCCCATCGCGGTTCGCCGGGAAACCGATCCGGCGCAGGATGCGGGTGTTTCAGCCAGGCCCGACACGGCCCTCCCGGCCGTCCCGGTCGTCTACAACCGGGTGGCCGGTCCCGCGGCGGACCACCCATCGGCCTCAGAGGTGCCCTCATCACCGGCGGAGCCCGCCGGGGAAGCGGTCGACTCGACGCGTCTCCTGGTTCCCGGAACGCGCCTCTCGGGCAGGCTGGTCACCGGCATCCTCGTGGTCCCCGGCGGCCCCCCGGCGCCCGCCGTGGTGGAGGCCGGCGATCCTCCAGGAATCTGGCTCGGGCAGGCTGCGCTCGCTCCCGGAGGTCGTGTGCAAATCACGCTCCAACTGACGGGCCACGACCGCGCGCACGCGGTCCGCGGCCTCGCCCTGGATCCGGAGCGCCTGGTGCCGGGGTTGACCGGCCGGACGTCGATGGAGCCCCCCGCGGCCGGCGCCGCCGTGGCAACCGCGGCGCTTGGGGCGGCCGCCGACTATGCGCAGGCGGCCGCCCGGCAGGGGACCGCCGGCGTCCTCGACGGGTGGGATCCGTTCTCGGGCGGAGGACCGGCTCCCGCGTGGACGTATGTGGCCGCCCGTCTGGCCCAGGCCCTCGACACCCGCGGGCTCGCGGGGAGCCGAATGCCGGCGACCGAGATTCCCGCAGGCGCGCAGATGGTCATTCTGGTGATGGGAGGATCGTGACATGCGAGTGAGGGCATGCGTGATGGCCGGCATGGGATTGACCTCGGCGCTGGTCTGGCTCACGCCGGTTCCAGGACAGGCGCAGGGCCTCCCCGGCGGCGGCCCGTCGGGCGACCTGTTCGCGCCGCTGACCAACCTCTTCACCATGGCCGCCGAGAGCCTGTCGGGCGTGTTTGGCCTCGCGTACGCGACCGCCGCGCTCCTGGTCGCCGGCGCTCTCATCGTGGCCGATCATCGGAACGGCGTGCGCAGCGCGTTGTGGGTCATCATCGGCTCGGTCGTGCTCTTTTTCGGCGGCCAGATCATCAGGATGATCAAGGGATAGCGCGCGTGCTCCCACAGCATCCCGTCTATCGGAAGCTGGACGCCGGGGTGACCGTCCTCGGGGTCGAGCTCGAGGACTGGCTGGGATTGGGCGTCGCGTTCGTGATCCTGTCACGGGCGAGCGACCTGCTGGTGGGGAAGGCGCTGGGGATCCCCCGCGCCGAGGCGGGCGTCTCCGCGGCCGCCACCGGTGTGGTCTTCCTGCTGTGGCGCCGCATCCGGGAACGGACCCCCCGGAGGTTTGTCCGTCACCTCCTGGACTACCTGGGGGAGCCCGACGCGTACGTGGCGGCCCCCGATCAGGACGCCAACCCCTACGTGGTCTGAGGTGTGGCTGTGCCGCCGGCGGAGACGTGGGGAGACCTGACGCGCGAGCTGCCGTACTGGACGATCCGGGATGGCGCGGTCGTCCTTCGCGATGGGAGCTACCGCCTGGGGTTCGAGGTGACGCTTCCGGGCACCGAGGTCTGGGACGCGGCGCAGCTGAGCGCGTGCAATGACCGCCTCCGCACCTTGATCGGCGCCGCCGTGCCCGAAGGCGAGTGTGTCCGGATCTACGTGGAGGTCCACGCCGACTATTCGGAGATGCTGCGCGCGTTTGCGGATGCCTGCCGGAGTTCCCGCGCCGTGGTGCGGGAGCTCCACCGGCGCCGCGTGTCCGCCTTGAGCGAGGCGCACGCGGCCGGCCGGCTGGTGAGCCAGCGCGTGATCCTCGATCTCTCCTATCACCCCCCGCGGATGGGACGGAGACGCTGGTGGGCCCCGCTGGACCGCGCCACGTACCTGCGCCACGTGAGCGAATGGGGAATGCTCCGCGATCTGATGGTCGGGCACTGCGAGCGGTGCGGATTTCGGGCGCGTCCGCTCGACGACGGCGCGCTGCTGGCCGCGATCTGGCGGTATTTCAACCCGGACCGCAAGCGCTACTGCCCTCCGCCGGCGGTGCCGGTGGACAACCAATCCCTCGAGCTCCCCCGGCGCGTCCTCGGCGCCTGGCCGTTTCTCAGCCGCCGGTCGGTGCGGACGGCCGTCGCGCGGTCGGACGTGTTCCGGCGGTGGGATTTTCTGTGGCTCGATGGCCACGCGCACGCGGTCGTCGCGATGGACGCCCTTCCCGACACGCCCACCACACCGAACGCCGTGGGGCCGCTTCAGGCCCTGCCCGGCTCCTACTGGCTGGTCATTGAAGCCTGGAACGACCCTCGGTCCGACCAAATCAAACGGCTGGAACTGAAAAGCCGGCTGAGCCGCCAGGCGGTGCTCGCCCAGGACGGCGGTGATTCGAACGCGCGCGCGGTCGAGCGGCAGCTGTCGGACGCCCTCGACGTCATCCAGCTCACCAGCGAGCGCGTGGTCCGCGTGGGAGCGGCCGTGGTGCTCCAGGAGCCGAATCCGGAGGCGGCGCGCGCGGCCGCCCGGCGCGCGGTGGGCGCGTTCCAGCAGATTCCCGGCGTCGACGCCCGCATCGAGTCGGCGGCCCTCCGCCGGCAGTTCGTGCAGCTCGCGCCGTTCAGCGGGCTTCCGAATGAGCGGCTGATGCGGATGCTGACCAGCAACGCCGCCGATTTCGTCCCCTGCCACGCGCCGTGGCGGGGCGCCGTCCGGCCGGTCTGCCCGTTCTTCACCCGCCGGGACAGCCTGGTGCCGCTCGATCCCTTCGATCCGCGGCTGCCGTCCTGGAACGCCATTGTGGTCGGCGAGTCCGGAGGAGGGAAGACGCACTTCGCGATCGCCTGGCTGTCGCATCTGCTGGCGCTGGATCCCGTGGTGCTGATCGTCGACAAGGGCGGCGCCTACCGGACCTTCTGCGACGTCTACGGGGGACAGTACGTGCACCTCGATCCCGACGCGGGCATCGCGATCAATCCCTTCGACCTGCTCGCGGGCGAGGTGGAGCCCGATTCCACTCAGCTCGCCCTGCTCAAGAGCCTCGCCGCGCTGATGGTGGCCGAACCGGACCGCGCTCCGGATCGCCAGGAGATGGCGCTGTTGGAATCGGCGATCCGCCAGACCTACGCGCGGGCCGCCGGCGCGCCCGTGTTCCTGCACGACCTCGTTCGCACCCTGCGCACCTTCGAGCAGGTCGGCGCGCATCACGCGGGACCGGAGGAGTGGGCCGCGGCGAGGGGCATCGCGCGCCGGCTGGAGCAGTGGGTGGACCAGGGGATCTACGCCCGGCTGCTCGACCGCCCGTCCTCGGTGGATCTCAGCGCCGACGTCGTCTGCATCGACACCGAAGGGCTCAACGAGCACCACCCCGAGCTGGTGCCGATCGCCGCCCTGCTGGCCAACCATCTCATCTACCGGCGCGTCAAGGCCGATGAGGGGCGCCTGAAGTACGTGGTCAGCGATGAGACCTGGGCCGCGCTGCTGAACCGGGTGGCCGCGGACTCCCTGGTGGGCATGTTCCGCCGGTTCCGCAAGTTCGGGGCGGGGATCATGGCGATCAGCCAGCGGGTGCAGGATTTCGAAAGCGAATATGCCCGGGGCATTCTCGAGAACGCCCCGGTGAAGGTGCTGACCCGCGCCGCGGACGCGGATCGCGTCGCCCCGCTGCTCGGGCTCAACGACCAGTACCGGATGCTGTGGAAGAGCCTGGCGCAGCGCCGCGGCGTGTTCAGTGAAGCGCTGGTCATCATGGACCTGCAGGAGGGGCGCGAGGGAGGGGTGGTCGTCGTTCGGGACATTCCGGAAGACTACCTCATCGCCACGACGACCGCGGAGGAACGGCGCGAGCGCGACCGGCTCGCCGCCCGCATGGGGACGTGGGAAGCCATCCAGCAGCTCGCCAAATCGCGGAGGGTGCCATGTCTGCACAATGGATCGGACGGGCGAACGCCTTTGGGATCCTGATCGGCCTCCTGCTCATCCCGGCGGCCTCCGGAGCGCCGGCCTCCGGAGCGTCCGTCTTCGGAGCGCCTGCCGCCGGCCCCGCGGGATCAACGGCGATCGTGCCCTCGGCCTGGTCCGGGGGCGCAGCCGCGTGGCCGGATGAGATGCCGCCCGTGGACACCCCGGGGGATCTCGCGCGGTTCATCGCCGAGGTCCGGGCATCGCTCGACCGCCTGGCGGAATGGGTCCGGGTGTTTCCGCAGATGGTCTCGGAGACCCTGACGCGGATGATCTGGGAATCGCCGGGCCTGCTGCCGGAGGGGGCCGATCTGGACGGGCTGGCGCGGCAGATCGCCGCGCTGCCTCGGGCCCTGCGGGGGCCGCTCGAGGCGGTCCTCGGGAAGCTCGCGGCGGCGGCGGCGCCGGGCGCGGCCGGTGCGCGTCACCGTGCTTATATAGAAGGCGATCCGGCCACGGCGCACGAGGCCATGGGCATTGTCGAGACCGACCAGGTGGTCGTGGGCGGGGCGGTTCAGCAGCGGGCGTCATCCGAGGCGACGGCGGCGGCGGCGGATGCGGTCTCGCGCGACCTGCGTCCCGAGCTCGCGGCGGCGCAGGCGGACCAGGCCGGCCGGATGCTGGTGTCCGCCGCGCAGGGCCTGCCCAGCTCGCGGGCGGGCATTGAGCTGCTGGTCGCGGGCGTGGGCACGGGCCTGCGGAGGCAGGCGGATCTGGGCGCGGCCGCGGCGGACCGCCTCACCGTCCTCGTGCAGCAGACCGCGCAGGTCAGCCAGCAGGTCGCGGCGCTCGCGGCCACCACGGGCTCGCTGACGCTCCGGCAGGCGGAGCAGGACCGCCGGGCCTTGGACGCGCAGCTGGAATTCGCGGACACGGTGTCCACGGCCGCGCACCTGCTGGTGGGCGTCGTGACGGATGCCGGCGAGACGCGGTCCACGGATCCGCAGCTGAGGCCGCTCTACTGAGTTCTCGGGGCGCGGCGACGGGGCCATGAGCGGGTTTGAGCGCGGCATCGCCGACGTGTTCGCCGCGCTGGAACAGTGGCTGGTCTCGACCGGCGCCACCCAGTCGATGATGCGGCTGGCCTGGGCGGTGCTGACCTCCCTCTGGCTGGGCCACGTCGCCGTCTCGATGCGCCCCGGGGGCGCGCCGGATCTGGTGGGGACCTTTGGCCGGATGTTTGTCGCCGCCGGACTCCTGCTGGCGATCGGCTCCCTCAACCGGATCGTCCTCCTGGCCTTCGGCACGCTCCGGGATGCCGGGTCCGCGGTCCTGTCCGGGCTGCTCTCGCAGAGCTGGGCCCAGTTCAGAGAGGAGCTGCTGGGTCCGCATCGCGCCCTCTTCCGACTGCTCGGACAGTTGCTCGGACCGTGGATCACGGCGGCCCCCTGGGCCCCCCACGCGCTGCTGCTGGGAATCCTGCTCGGGGTGCTGCTCTTTGCGATCGGCTCCATGGTGTATCTGGCGATCCTCTTCTTCGCGCACCTCACGCTGCTGCTGGCGCTGTTTCTGGCGCCGCTCGCCGTGGCGCTGCTGGCGGCGCCGGGGACGGCCCGGTGGACCGCGCGGTGGGCGGTGGTGATCGTCAGGACCGGACTGGTGGTCTTCTGCGTCAGGGTCATTCACGCCGCGGCAATTTATCTCGCGGTGATCGTGCCGATCCGGCAGGTGTTCGCGGGAAACACCGGCGGCCCCGACCTGCCCGGAGGGGGGGCCGGAGGGATTGCCTCGCTCGCCGCCGGCTTCTTCCAGTTAGGGCTGCTCCTGATGCAGATGGTGGTGGGGACCGGGATCGGCGTGTACGCGATGCTCCGGGCCGAGCGGCTGACGGGGCAGTTCGTCGATGGGGTGGCGTTCGGCGACGGCGCCCGAGCGGTCGGCGGCCCCATCGCGTTCGGCGTGCGGTACGCGGCCGGGGCGATGCGGGGCGGGGTGAGCCTCCCCGGCCCGAGCGTGGCGGGAGACGACGCTTCCGGATCCGGGCCGACGGCATCCGGGCCCACGCCGGGAGGCGCGAGCCCCTTTGGATCATCCCTTCGCGGCGGCGCGCAGGAGGCCACGGTCCTCCAGCCGGGAGGCCGGTTTCACCAATGAGGGCGGGCGCCCGCCGCTTCGTCGCCGGCGCGGCCATCGCGGGGCTCGTTCTGGCCGCGGACGCCTCTTCGGGCGCTGAGCCGATCCCCGCGGGCGGGGCGGCCGCCGTCCTCTCGTTCGTTGATGCCGCGGCCGGGCGGGTCGAGGTCGTGCGCGGATGGCCGGCGCGGCCGACGGATACCGACGTCTATCCCTTCGTCCCCTACTTCTGGGGGAGCTGCCCGGGGCCCGGGGCCATCATGATGCTCGTGACACTCCCGCCGGGCTCCGCTCCGCTTGCCGCCATCGCCGGCCGCCTCGTCTCGGGACTCGGCCTGCCCCCGCCCGGGCCGCGTCCCTCGAGCGAGCCCATAACACTCGCGCGCATCGCGGCCGGGCTGCGGACGCCGGGCGATCCGGCGCAGGCGGCGCTCGCGGCGGCCGTTCCATGGATCAGCGACCTCGAGACGTACGAGCGATGGGGATACGCCGTCTTCCTGTTCATCCACTGGGAGGGGATCAGTTGCGTGGCGACCTTCAGGGCCGTTCCCGAGGGCTACGGGATTCCATTCGTCCAGTAGCCCTCGATGCGTCCCGTGGCGGACGGAGACCGGGGCGGGACGCCGCGTTGACAAATCAGACTAGTCAGACTAGTCTAAAATCAATGGCGCAGACGTATTCGACGTACGAAGCCAAGGCGCGTTTCAGCGAGATCATCCGGAAGGTCCGGGCGGGGCAGCGCATTGTCATCTCGCACCGGGGGCGCGAGGTGGCGGAGATCCGGCCGCTGGGAACGCGGAATCCAGACCTAGCCCATCGGCTGGAACACCTGGAAGACGAAGGCGTGCTCGACCGACAGGCCTCGCCTACCGGCCCTCTTGGGCCGCTCGCTCGGAGGCCAGGAGCCCTGACCCGGTTCCTCGAGTCACGAGAGTGAACCTCGCGTACGTTGATACTTCCGGTCTCGTGGCGATTGCGTTCGATGAGCCCGGCGGACGCCGGCTCGCGCAACGGCTGCGGCGGTACGATCGCCTCTTCGCGTCGAACCTTCTCGAAGCCGAGTTCCGTGCAACGCTGCTTCGTGAAAAGGTGGATGCGCGCGCGGAGGCCTTGCTCTCCTGGATTACCTGGGTCTATCCCAACCGGCCGTTGACCGAGGAGTTCAAGCGGATTTCTTCGGTGGGCTATGTGAAGGGCGCCGACATGTGGCATCTTGCCCATGCCCTGTTCCTCGCGCCCGAGGGCGCTGGCCTGGAGTTCCTCACGCTCGACGAGCGTCAACGTGACGTGTCCGTCAGGCTCGGGTTCCACGCACTGGAACGGCCGTAGGCGGTGCGCCCGACCGTGCGCGACTTCGCGCCGCCGGTCATGCTCCTCACCGTCGGGGTCGCGGTCGCCGCATCGGGGATCGCCGGGGCGCTGCGGGAGATCGCCGCGGCGCTCCCGGCTCGATGGGCGCCCTCCGCCGCCGGCCGCCCTCCCGATGCGGGACGGTGGCTGCGTGCCTGCCTGGCCGACCCACGGTGCCGCGAGGCTGCCGCGGCGCTCATGGCCGCCTCCGCCGCGAGGCATGAGCATGTCCTGTGGGGCGGGCTGCTGTTCGGTGTCGCGTCGGCCGCATGGCTCGGGGTGCTCCGCCTGCGGTCGCAGCGGCCCCGGCGGCCGGCCGGCGATGCGCGCTTCGCCTCCCGGGCGGAGCTGCGCCGGCTGACACGCTGTTCGCCTGGGGCGTGGTTGCCACTGGGCTACGCGCGGCGGTGGCCCCCGCCTCGGCGCGACCGCCCCGGCGCGGCGCTCCTCTCGAGGCTCGCCCCCGCGCGGGCTCAGCCGGTGCGGCTGCCCGAGGAAGACCTCGCCCGCCACGTGCTCGTTGTCGGCCTCACCGGCGCGCACAAGACGACAGCCGTGGTGTTCCCGGCGCTGCTCGAGGCGGCCCGCGCCGGGGTCTCCGTGGTCGCGCTGGATCTCAAGTACGGTGAAGCCGACAGTCTCGCGCGGGCGGCCCAGGAGTGGCAGCGGTGGGCGCGGGATGTGCAGGTGTTTGCGCCGCTCGAGGCCACGACGCTCCGGTGGAACCCGCTTGCCGGCTGCCGGTCGATCGGGGACGCCCAGCAGCTCGCGTCCCAGCTCTTTGAGGATCCCGATCCGTCGGACGCCGACATGGTCTACTGGGTGGGGGCGGAGCGGCATCTCTGCGCCGTGCTCTGCTGCGCCCTGGGAGCGGACGATGGCCCGCCCACCCTCGGCCGCCTGCGGATCGTCTGCGAATCCGGGCCGGCGGGCGTGCAGGCCTACGTGCGCGCGCACCCACAGGCGCCGATGCTCACGGCCAGGCTGGGCGCGTACTTCGCCATGCTCCCAAAGGATCAGGCGGGGATTCTTCAGGGCATCGCCGCCCGCCTCGAGGCGTGGGGCGACGAGGCCGTCTGCGCGGCCACGGAGGGATCCGCACCCTGGGAGCAGATCGATCTCGGCCGGCTGCGCCGTGAGCCCTCGTTCCTGATTGTCGGGGTGCCGCAGGCGGCGCTGGGGCGGCTCCGCGGGCTCTGCCATCTCTTCCTCCGGAATCTCGCGGCGCGCCTCCTCCGGCCCAGGGAGCCCGAAGAGCGGGTGCGGGTCCTGCTGGTGCTCGAGGAGCTGCCGGGGTGGGGTGCGCTGCCGGGACTGGCCGAGCACCTGGCGACCTACCGCAGCCGGCGGGTGTCGGTGCTGGCGACGCTGCAGAGCGACGCCCAGGGAGAGTACGTCTACGGACGGGACGGCTGGGCCGCGATCTCCGCCAACCTGGTGACCAAACTGTACCTCCCGTCGCTTGCGGATGTCGATGCGGAGCGGCTGAGCCGGGCGATGGGGACGGCGGCGGGTGAAGACATCGCCTCGAGCCGGGGATGGGGGGCCGCGGGAGCTCGAAAGGGAGAGCAGCGGCGCGCGATCCCGGTCCTCCTCCAGCGCCCTGAGGAACTTCGGGGCATCGGCAGGTCGCCGGATGAAAGCCTGGTCCGGTTTGCCCGCATTCCGCCGGCGCGGCTGTGGTGTCCGCCCTACTACCTCCGGCCCGAGTATGCGGGCCGAGTTCCGGATCGGCTGCCCACGACCCCGGAGCTGGTGATCTATCATCACCTCTGGGCTCGGCGCACCCACGCCGAGGCGGCTGCCGGCGCGCCCGCCTGTGTCGCCGCCGGTCCCGCGCCGCGGCCTGATCCTCCGGACGCCGGCGCCGCCACCCACGGCACCGAGCCCGCGCCTGCCGCGCGCACGCCGCTGAGCGACCATGTCGGGGAAGACGGCGCCACCGCGGATGACATCGCGCAGCTGAACCGGCTCGTCGAGGCGCTCCTGCTGTCCGCCGGCCCGGATCGCCCGGCGGCCATTCGCGCGGTTCGCGGCGGGGGACGGATCGTGGAGATCCGCGCGGATCCGCGGGACATCGTCCGGGCGTGCGGGAGGCCCGATGTCATGCACGGCCTGGCCCGCCGGTGGTCGGCGCTCCGCTGGGTCCGCCGCGTTCGGCCCTCGTTCGTCCTCAGCAGGCGCGCGCTCGACGTCCTCGAGCCACGGCTGGCCCGGCGGCTCATGGACCTCTGTGCGCGAGACGTCTCGGAGACATAGCACCGTTTCCCCGGGGTCTCCCAGGCAGGAGGACGATATCGCCGCATCTGCACAGGCCCGGGCCGCTGTTGCCTCGAACCACCTCTTCATGGAGTTCGGCCGCCTGCTTGCCGCGATCCGCGAGGATCCCCGCTACCGCGGGCAGATCGTCCACGAGGAGCGCTTCCCGGCCAGGCCGGCCCGCTACGGGACCCTTCGGCGGCCGCTGACCGAGCCGCTCGCCCAGGCGCTCGCCCGCCGGGGGATCACGCGCCTCTATACCCACCAGACCGAGGCGCTGGACGCGGTTCGCACCGGCGAATCGGTCGTGATCACCACCGGGACCGCGAGCGGGAAGTCGCTGTGCTACATGCTGCCGGTGCTGGAGACGGCCGTCGCGGACCCGGAGGCCCGGGCGCTGTTCATCTACCCCACGAAGGCCCTGGCCCAGGACCAGCAGGATGCGCTCGGGGAGTTCGGCCTCACCGTGAAATTCGGCAGTTACGACGGCGACACGCCCCAGGCCGCGCGGCGGCTCCTCCGGGCGGAGGCCCAGGTCCTGCTCACCAACCCGGACATGCTGCACGTGGGGATCCTCCCGCAGCACTTCCGGTGGACCGCGTTCCTCAAACACCTCAGGTACGTGGTCCTCGACGACATGCACGTCTACCGCGGCGTGTTCGGAAGCCACGTCGCGAACATCCTCCGCCGGCTGGTGCGGGTCTGCCGGCTCCGGGGCGCCGATCCGCAGATCATCTGCACCTCGGCCACCGTGGCGAACGCGGGGCCGTTTGGCCGCCGCCTGACCGGGCGGCCGCTGCGGGTGATCGACGACGACGGGGCGCCCCGGGGGCCGCGGCGCTTCGTGCTGTGGAATCCCCCGGTGACCGACCGGGCGACGATGAGCCGGCGGAGCGCCTATCTGGAGGCGGGCTGGCTCATGGCCGCGCTCCTCCGGCGCGATGTGCGGACCATCGCCTTCACCAAGGCCCGGAAGATCACCGAGCTGGTGCACCGGTACACCGTGGACGCGCTCCAAGAATCGCCCGAGCTGGCCGCGCGCATCAGCCCGTACCGCGCCGGCTACCTCCCCGCGCAGCGGCGCGAGATCGAGCAGCGGCTGTTCCGCGGCGACCTCGCCGGGGTCGTCAGCACCAGCGCGCTGGAACTGGGGATCGACGTTGGCGGGCTGGACGCGTCGATCCTGGTGGGGTTTCCCGGAACGATGGCGAGCGTCTGGCAGCGGGCGGGGCGCGCCGGCCGGGGGGTGGATGAGTCGCTCGCGGTCTTGATCGCGCTCCAGGATGCGCTCGACCAGTACCTGATGCGCCAGCCGGCGTACTTTTTCGGCCGGCCCGTCGAGCACGCGACGGTCGATCCCGAGAACCCCTATGTGCTCGCCGCGCACCTCCGCTGCGCCGCCAGCGAGGTGGCGCTGTGGCCGGGGGATGAGGCGCTCTTCGGCCCGCGCATGCGGGAAGTGGCGGAGGCGCTCGAGGGGATGGGGGATCTCGTGCGGCGGCGCGATCGGTGGCACCCCCCGTCCCGGCGCTACCCCGCCGGGTCCGTCGAGATCCGCAGCGTCTCAGGGGACCTGTACCGAATCGTCAACAGCGGAACGCGCCGGCTGCTCGGGACCGTCGATGCCGCGCGCGCGCTGGAGCAGGTGCACGAGGGCGCCGTCTATCTGCACCAGGGGGAGGCGTACCGGGTGACCCGCCTCGACCTGGCGACGCGGACGGCCGCGGTCGAGCCCGATGCGAGCGGCACCTACAGCGAGGCCCGAGTCCTCACCGAGCTCAGCATCGTCCGGCCGCGCGCCGAGCGCCCCCTGGGGGAGACGACCGCGCACTTCGGCGAGGTGCTGGTCACGCAGCAGGTCATCGAGTACCGGCGCAAACAGCTGGTCACCGAGACGGTGCTGTCGGTCACGCCGCTCGACCTGCCGGAGCAGGAGCTGCCGACGGCCGCCCTGTGGATCGTGATCCCGCCCGGCCTGGCCGCCGAGGTGGCGGCGGCCGGGCTCGACCTCGCCGGCGGCATCCACGCCGTCGAGCACGCGGCGATCGGCCTCTTGCCGCTGCTGGCGATGTGCGACCGCTGGGACATCGGCGGGGTGAGCTACCCGCAGCACCCCGAGACGGGTGAGGCGACGATCTTCATCTACGACGGACACCGGGGCGGCGTCGGGGTCGCGGAGACAGGGTTCGAGCTCCTCGACGAGCTGCTGCGCCGCACGCTGGAGGCGATCGTCTCGTGTCCGTGCGAGGCCGGATGCCCGTCGTGCATCCAATCCCCGAAATGCGGCAACCTCAACGCGCCGCTCGACAAGCCAGCCGCCGTGATGCTGCTCCGGCGGCTGCTTGGGCGGGTCGACGTCCCCTCCCCCACCGCGCGCGGCGGGGGATGAGGCCCAACGGGCGATTATCGCGCGGCTTTCGCCAGGGCCTCCAGGGAGGTCCGCTTGTTCAACGCCAGCAGGGCGGCCATGATGACCGCGTAGGCTTCTTCCCGCTGCTCGAGCGCGGCGAGGGGGATGCGGGCGGTGTGGGCGTGCCGGCCGCGGGAAAATCTGACGGTCACCATCCCCGGTTCTGCGGCCTCGACGTCACCGACGCCGACGTCGTCACGGCCCAGCGCCATGACGGCTTCCTCCACCGCGCGGCGATACGTCTCCAGATCCCTGGTCGTTGCCATAGACGGGTACCTCCCCGAGTTGTGTGTGGTCGTCCGGGGGCGCAAAAAGGCCCGGGACGTTGATGCGTAGCTGGCCTACGTGCTCCGTCGACCTCAATACGAGATTGCAGCCGGAGATCTGCCGGGGCGCTTGGTTCTCTACTGCTCTTGCACTTACAAGATACCCAACTTCGCCATGCGGTAAACCGGACCCGGCGGGATTCGAATGTCAGACTTCACACACCCGCGCCGGCCCAAAACCGTCTCCCGGCCCAGGGTGTGCGGCGGGCGGCGGCGAACTTACATCAAAGGTGCGTCGATGATGCGGAACCGGTGGATCGCCGCGGCAGCCCTCGCGCTGGCCCTCCTGTCGCTGCTCCGCGCGCCGCGGCCGGTCTCGAGCGCCGCGGCCGGTCCGGACCCGGGCCTCCCGGGGAACGTGCTGATCGCGGATGCCGGCAACAACCGCGTCATCGAGGTGACCCCGGAGAAACGGATTGTCTGGGAGTTTCCCCAACCGGGCGACCTGGCTCCCGGGCAATCGTTCGTGGACCCGGACGACGCCTTCTATACGCCCGGGGGACGGACGATCATCACCAACGAAGAGGACAACCACACGATCGCCGTGATCGACTATGCGACGCGCAAGATCGTCTGGGAGTACGGCCACCCCGGCCATCCCGGCACCGGCCCCGGCTACCTGAACACGCCCGACGATGCCTATCAGCTGGCCGACGGCCGGATCGTGGTCGCGGACATCAAGAACTGCCGCATCCTCGTGTTCGATCCTCCCCCGGCCCGGCGCATCCAGCGGCAGTTCGGCGTGACGAAGGATTGCCGGGCGGCCCCGGGTCATTTCCTGTATCCCAACGGGGATACCCCGCTGCCGGGCGGCCGCCTCCTGCTCACGGAGATCGGCACCAGGAGCGCGGCCGAGATGGATCTGGCGACGGGACGCATTCTCCATCGCATCCCGCTCCACGTCGACTACCCCTCCGACACGCAGCCGACCCGCGCCGGCCAGTATCTGGTCGTCGACTACAGCCGTCCCGGCAAGGTCGTCATCGTCGACCGGTCGGGGAAGGTCGTGTGGTCCTACGGGCCCACCTCCGGGCCCGGCCGGCTCGATCATCCATCGCTGGCGCTCGAGCTGCCGAACGGCAACCTCCTCCTCAACGACGATTTCAACCACCGCGTCATCGTGCTCAGCCGCGGGAAGACGATCCTCTGGCAGTACGGCGTCACCGGGGTCCCCGGACGGGCCCCGGGCTACCTGCACACGCCCGACGGCGTGGACGTCAAGCCGGCGACCTTCGGCCGGTAACCCGCGGCCGCCGGCCGGTCCGGCGGCGACGGGTGGGGGGACGTCTATCCGGGGACGCGGGCAGGGGCGCGCAGGCTGTCCAGATTGAAGTGGAGCCGCTCGCCGAGCCGCCAGAACTCCGCCACCCGGCCGGCCTCCGCGGGCGCGGCGGGTCCCGGCCCGCCCTGCGCGCGCTCGCGCAGCAGGTCCCGGTGCGACTGCGCCGCGGCGTGGTAGGCGTTTTGGACCTGCCAGAGGTTGACGGCGATGCCGAGGGCGGCCGCCAGGTCGAGCAGGCGGTGCGCCTGGTCCAGGTCCGGCCCGAGAGGGTCCGCCCGGAGCGCGTCCGCCCGCGTCTCGGCCGCCCGGCGGAGGAGCAGCTCGTGGTCGGCCACGCGGGCGGTGAGGTCCAGCGAGTCGAGCTCGCGCGCGATCACGAAGGCGCGGTCGGGGAGAGGCTCGCGCGAGGCGCGGCCGAGCGCGTCCACCAGCTCCTTGATCAGCGTGTACTCCGCCGCCATGCGGATCGCGGGCGGGATGGGGACCTCGGACTCCCGCATGAACGCGATGAGGGGACGCGATTCTTCGTAGAGGTTCTGGTACACGCCGTCGAACCGGGCCAGGCGCTCTTCGGTGATGCGCCCGAGGATCCGGCGCCGCGCTTCGGTGAACAGGTCGGACAGCGTGTACAGGGAGCCCTTGAAGGATTCGTCCAGCGCGCGGACGACCTCGCTGGGGCCTTTGCCGAGGAACGACGCGACGATCTCCGCCCCCGCCTTCGCGGCCCAGTCGGGCGAGGCATCCATGAGGACGCCGCATTGGACGTCGGTCCCTCCCAGGTGCAGCGCCGCGAACGCGGCCCGCCGCGTCTCCTCGGTCACGCGGGAGGCCACCGCCACGAGCCCCGCGGCCAGCCGGTGGCCGCCGCTTTCTTCGCGCCGGACGTCGAGGCGGCGGACCGTGTAGCTCGCGGGCCGGGCCTCCGCCTCGTCCGGTTCGAAGAGCCCGCTGATCGCGTAATGCGCGACCACCCGGGCAAGCGTCACGGACGACGGCCGGACGGCCCGACGGTAGACCTCGGCGCCGCTCCCCCACCGCGGGAGGTTGCTCTTGGCCGCGGCGAGCCGCCTGATGAACTCGTCCTCGAGCCGGGCGCCGAACGTTTCCGCCAGCTGGATCGCGCGCGCCGCGTACCGGATGACCTGCACCGTCTCGATCCCCGAGAGTTCGTCGAAGAACCATCCATCCGAGGTGTACATCAACAGGGCGTGCCGCTGCATCTCGAGGAGGCGGAGCGCCCGCGGGGGGTCCCCGGCCGCCCCCGCGCGGCCCCAGGCGGCAAAGAACGCCGCGAGGCGCTCGGGGCTGCGGTCCAGGATGACGTCGATGTAGGCGTCCCGGGCCACCCAGGGGTCCCGCAGGTCCCGCCCGGCCTGTTCCTCGTAGACGCGGACGAGCTCGTCCCGCAGCCAGTCGAGCGTGTCCCGGAGCGGCCGGCGCCACTCCTGGTTCCACCCGCCCCGGCCCATGTTGCAGCCGCAGTTGGACCGCCACCGTTCGACGCCGTGCACGCACGACCAGGAGGTCGGCTCGAGGATCTGGACCTCGTGATCCGGCGGGTGCAGCGCGAGGAACTCCCCGTAATTGGTGAGCCGGGCCTGGCCCCGCTCTTCGATCAACCGCAGGGCGTGGGTGAGCGCCATCTCGCCGAACCGGTGGTGGTGCCCGTAGGTCTCGCCGTCCGTCGCGATGTGGACGATCTGCGCCCCGCGCCGGTCGTCGCGGAATCCCGCGATCAGCCGGTTCGCGAATGCCTCCCCGCTGTTGAGGAGCCCCTCGAACGCCACGGCCCGCGCGATCGGCCCGTCGTAAAAGAAGAGCGCGATCGACGCCCCGCTCGGCAGCCGGCAGAGGTACGGCCGGCTCGGATCGATGCGGGCCCGCCCGACGTCGATCCACTGCGGCCCGCCGGGCGGCCGCACCCGGGCGGCCTGGTGGGGCGCGAGGATCGTGAACCGGATGCCGCGGGCGGCGAGGACTTCGAGGGTCTCGGTGTCCACGGCCGTTTCGGGGAGCCACATCCCCTCCGGGTCGCGCCCGAACCGCCGGCGGAAGTCGGCGATCCCCCACGCCACCTGCGTCTCCTTGTCCCGGCGCGCCGCCAGCGGGAGGATCAGATGGTTGTAGGCCTGCGCCAGCGCGTTCCCGTGCCCGCCCCGCAGGGCCCGGCTCGCGCGGTCGGCCTCGATGATCCGCCCGTAGGTCTCCGGCGCGGCGCCGTCGAGCCAGGCGAGGAGGGTGGGGCCGACGTTGAAGGAGATGCGGCTGTAGTTGTTGCTGATTTCCAGGATCCGCTTCTCGGCGTCGAGCAGCCGCGAGGCCCCGTTCGGCGCGTAGCACTCCGCGGTCACGCGCGCGTTCCAATCGTGGTAGGGCCGGGCGGAGTCCTGAACCTCGACCTCCTCGAGCCACGGGTTCTCCCGGGGGGGCTGGTAGAAGTGCCCGTGGATGCAGACGAACCGGTCCGGTGGGGTCATGGGATCACTGGGCGGCCGCGCAGTCAGGGCAGCGCCGGCGTGGTGGGCGTCGCCCCTCGGACCCGGGTGGCGCCGCGCGCCAGGACGGTGATGCCCGAGGGATCGACGATCCCGTTCTCGGGCGGCGCCTCCGCGCCCTCGCCGATCACGGCGCCAGGCGCAACCACGTTGAACCGGTCGACGATCGCCCGGCGAATCCCGGCGCCGCGGCCGACGATCGTGTTGTCCATGATGATGCTGTGCTCGATCGTGACCCCCCGCTCGACCCGGACGCCCCGCCCCAGGATGGAGTGGCGGACCGTGCCGCCGTGGATGACGGAGCCCTCCCCGATCAGGACGTCTTCGACCGTCCCCCCCAGGATCCGCGCGGCCGGCCCGGCAAACGGCGAGGCCAGGATCGGCCACCGGGGATTGTCCAGGTCCAGCGCGGGCGTGGGGCCGAGCAGGTCCATGTTGGCCCGCCAGTACGCTTCGATCGTCCCCACGTCCCGCCAGTAGGCCCGCTCCTCGGTGGCGTGGGACCCCGGGATCTCGTTCTGCGTGAAATCGTAGGCGAAGACCCGCGCGTACGGGTAGAGTTCGGGGATGATCGTGCGGCCGAAGTCGTGGTCGGTGCTCCGGCGCGCGTCCTCGACCAGGGCGTCGACCAGCACGTCCGCGGTGAAGATGTAGTTGCCCATCGAGGACAGCGCCCGGCTCGGGTCGCCGGGCATCGGGCGCGGCCGCAAGGGTTTCTCCTCCCAGCCGATGATCCGGCCGTCCGTCTCGGCCTCCATGATCCCAAACCCGGAGGCCTGCTCGATCGGCACCGGGAGGGCGGCCACGGAGACGTCGGCGCGGCGGTCCAGGTGCGCCTGGACGATCTGCTGCAGGTCCATCCGGTAGACGTGGTCGGCGCCGAAGATGGCGACGAGGTCGGGGTCCACGTCGCGGATCAGGTTGAGGTTCTGAAACACCGCGTCCGCGGTGCCCCGGTACCACGATTCCCCCCACCGCATCTGCGGGGGGACCGTGATGATGAACTGGCTGTCCACGAGCCCGCCGATCCGCCAGCCGCGGCGGATGTGGTCGATCAGCGACTGCGACTTGTACTGGACCAGGATGTAGAGCGAGTAGATCTGGGAGTTGATGAAGTTGCTGAGCACGAAGTCGGCGATCCGGTACTTGCTGCCGAACGGCACGGCGGGCTTGCTGCGCTCCGTCGTCAGCGGAAAGAGCCGCTCGCCTCTGCCGCCCGCCAGGATGAGGCCGAGGATGCGGGGGAGCGTCACGCGGTCACCCGGGGTGGGTCCGCTGCGCCGCCGCCTCGAGGTGTCCGGCCAGGTCCGGGAAGCAGAAGTCCTGCGCTTCTTTGGTCTTGAGGTACTCTTCGTCCTCCCACGACGGCGCCCCGCCGCCCGCCACCCGCCTGGCCAGGTCCAGGAGACGGGTCAGGTCGGCGGTGTGCTCGGTGAACCGCGTCTCCGCGTAGTTGCGGGCGGACCATGTGGTGATGAGGAACTGCCAGTCCGAGGCTTCAGCCAGGAGCAGGGCCCGCCCCATCTGCTCGACGATCCGGCGCAGCAGGGGCGCGCGCCGCCACCCGCCGGCGGCGACGAAGGTCCAGAAGTCGTCCTCGGCCTGGTAGATTTTCTCCCAGGTCCATTCGGTGTCCTTGTTCATCCAGACGCGGTGGTCTCCTCCCTCGCCCCAGGATCCCTCGAGGAGCGTGATCGACTCACGCGGAGGATGCGCGTCGAGATACCGGCCGGCGGTGATCGGGGCGACCTCCTCCGGCGCGAGGCGGGCAAAGACCTGGGCCAGCCACCGCGGGCCTTCGTACCACCAGTGGCCGAAGAGTTCGGTGTCAAACGGGCTGCACAGCACCCCGGGCGTCCCGTTCTCCTTGGCGCTCCGGCTCAAGATCGCCCGGACCATTCCGGCATAGTGCTCCGCGTGCGCGCGGGTGCGCTCCAGGGCCCGCTCGGGGACGTAGACCTGCTTGTCGGCCAGGTCGCTCTTCGGGTGGGTGACCCGCCAGAAGCGCAGGCCGCCGGGGAAATGGGTCTTATGGAAGTCCAGGTACCACTCGTCGCCCGGGTAGCCGATGTCCCGGCTCCAGACCTGCAGGGTGGTCTCGGGGTCGCGCACGAACGCGGCCGCCTGGCCGGCGCCGCCCCGAGAGGCGACCCGGTAGGTGGTGTAGGGCGACCGCTCCCCGCGCCGGTAGAAGTTGTGCGGCTCGGGGCCCAGGACGGTGCGGAGGCTGGGGAAATACTCGCGGTACGCGGAGACGCCCCGGCCGCCGCGGACGAGGTGGGTGTCCGTGAAGAAGTAGGCGACCCCGTGGTCGGCCAGGAACTCCTCCACGCCGCGGCGGCGATAGCGGACCTTGCCGCTCTTCGGGCCCACGGGCGGCGTCCACTCGTACCGGGGACGGTAGGCGCATTCGGGGAGCCAGATCCCGCGGGGCGGCCGCCCGAAGTGGCGGGCGTGCGTCGCGACCGCCACCCGCACCTGCAGGTCCAGGCTTTCGTCCCGGCTCAAGAGCGGAAGGTACCCGTGGGTGGCCGCGCAGGTGATCAACTCGATCGCGTCGCGGTCCGCGAGACGCCGGAAGGCGCCGAGGAGATTGCCGTCCAGCGACTCGAACTGGGCCCGGGTATCTTCGTAGAACTTCTGCCAGTAGTCGCACAGGGCGATCATCTGCGCCTCGCCGGTGTCCGCGAAGTGCCGGCGGTTCTCCCGGCACGCCTCCAGGCGCTGCTGGAGAAAGCCCTGGACCTCTTCCTGGAACCCGGCGTTGGCCATCTGCTCGCAGAGGATCGGCGAGAGGTTGATGGTGACCGTCGGGGTGATGTCTTCGTCATCCGCGAGCCGCGTCAACGTCCGGAGGAGCGGAAGGTAGCACTCCACCGTGGCCTCGGACAGCCAATCGCTGCCGAACGGCCAGCGGCCGTGGTTCAGCACGAACGGGAGATGGGTGTGCAGCGTGACGATCAGGTGGCCGACAGGCTGGGTCACGGTCCTATTGTACCTTAAGGCGCTGGGGTCACGCGGACGGCGCCGACGGGGGCCCGAGCGCCGGAATGACGCCGCGGCGGGCCAGAGCCTCGAGGATGTTGCGCCGGAGGTCCGCCGCGGCGTCGTGCTCACGCCCGGGGGCGACGAGGACCGAGCACTGCAGCACGATGACGCCGTCGCGCAGGTCGGCGATGCCGTCGACCTTGGACTCGGCCGGCGCGTCGCCGGCATGGGCGGCGGCCCACGCCTGCGCCGCCTCGCGGAGCCCGTCGAGCGCCGCGCTCACGTTCGCTCCGTAGCGGATCGGGATCTGCACGATCGCCCGGGCGTAGTCCCGGCTCAGGTTGCCGATCCACATGATGGAGCCGTGGGGGACCGTCAGGAGCTCCCCGGTGACCTTGCGGATGCGGAGGGCTCTGAGCGCGACCCGCTCGACGGTGCCGAGGTCGGTGGTGCCGATGTTGCCGACGACCCGGACGACATCGCCGGTCTGAATGGTGCCCTCGGTGATGAGGAAGAAGCCCGCGAGGAGGTCCCGGATGAGGTACTGCGCGCCGAACCCGAGCGTCAGGCCGAGCACCGTGGCGCTCGCGAGCACGGGCGCGACGTTGACGTGCACGACGTCGAGCATCAGGATGAGCGCCGTGAAGATGATGGCGTACCGGAGGAGCCCCTCGAGGATGGGCGTGACCCGGCCGGACGGCTCCGCGGCGCGCCAGGCGGATGGATGGCGAAGGAGGGCGTGGGTAATGCGGAGCGCCGCCCAGGCCGCGAGCGCGATGATCGCGAGCCAGATCAGCGTCTCGATGCCGCGCGCGACGAACTGCGGATCGGTGACGTCCCCGACGACCCGTCGCAGGGGCTCGAGCGGGTCCATGTCAGCGCGCCCCCCCGGCCGGCGGAACGCCGGGGTCAGCGGGCGCCGGTCGCCGCACGCCCGGCGGCTCCGACCAGCGCCCGCCGGCGCCGGTACTCGGGGACCGTCACGATCGGCGGCCGCTCGCGCTCGCGGACCTCCCGGACCTCGAGGGAGAGGGCGCCCGGGCTGACGAGTTTGATGGCCGTGTTCATCCACGCGCCGAGGGGCGCGCGGATCCGCTCGCCCACGCGGGTCATCACCACCTGGGCGATCGCGAACGCCATGACGGACAGCGGGGTGAGGTCCCGGTTGCGGTGCAGGCGCGACCCCAGATTGACCTGCCCGATCTGGTCGAGCCCGAAGCGCCTGAGGACGTCGATGAGGAGGCCGATCTCGACCCCGTACCCGGTGAAAAACGGCAGTTGCTCGAGGATCTCCCGCCGCCCGGCGTACTCGCCGGCCAGGGGCTGGATCACGCCGCCGAGCTCGGGGAAAAACAGGTTGAGCAGCGGCCGCGCGGTGAGCTCGGTCACCCGCCCGCCGCCCGACTCGGCCCGGCGGCCGCGCAGCCGGAGGGGACGCCGGTAGAACCCCTTGACGTAGCCGATCCCGGGCTCGCGCAGCAGCGGTCCGATCAGGCCGTAGACGAACCTGGGGTGGATGTTCCGGATGTCGGTGTCCACCCAGGCGACGAGGTCGCCGCGGAGGACGTGGAGGCTCTTCCAAAGGGATTCGCCCTTGCCGGTGAAGGCGCCCTCGCCGGGAAGGATCTCGGCGTGGTGGTAGGTGGGGACGCCGAGCCGGCGCGCGACCTCGGCCGTGCCGTCCACCGATCCGCTGTCGATCACGACGATCTCGTCGAGGAACGGCACCTCGTCGATCAGCGCGCGCCGGAGGATCTGGATCTCGCGGCCGATCGTCGGCTGCTCGTTGAGCGCGGGCAGGCCGAGGCTGATCGTGACGCCCCGGGCCCGTTTGAGCGCCAGCAGGGCGTCCAGATCGCCGAATTCCTCGGCGTCGAAGGTGTGGCCGCTGAACCACGCATCGGAGGCGGCCGCCGGCCACGCCGGCGCGGAGCCGGGTCGCGCAGGATGGAGAGGGCCGGATGACGGGGCGGTCATGGGGGCGCCACGGCGGCGAGCCGGGTGAGCAGGGGGACGATCCGCTCGCGCATGATACCCTCCCAGGTGTACGAGGCGAGGACTCGCCGGCGGAGGCGGTACCCCCTCTCTTCCATTAACGTATGGATCAGCCTGAGCGCTACCGCGGCCGGCGGGTCGGCGAGGTCAAACGTGTGGATCGCATCGCCGCCGACCTCGCGCAGCGGGGGAAGGTCGCTCGTCCATGCCGGGAGCCTGGCCAGCGCCGCCTCCAGCAGCGGAAGTCCGAATCCCTCCCGGCGGCTGGGGAGGATGAGCGCGTCCGCCAGCAGGTAGAGGTCGGCCACGATGCGGTCGGACAGCCTCAGGCGCCGGCCCCGCGGCCCGGGCAGGTCCGCGCAGAACACCACCTGGTCGTCCAGTCCGAGGCGGTGGCGCAGTCCCCGGAGCTCATCGAGGTACTGCCGGTTTCCGGGGGTGTGGGCGCCCGGGGGGCCGGTGATCAGCAGCCGGACGGCGAGCTCCCGGCGGACCAGTTCGGCGACCACGTGGAGCGCATACTCGATCTGCTTGCGGCGGGTGATCCGGACCGGAAGGAGCAGGACGACCTGCTGCTCCCAGAGCCGCAGCGCCGCCGCCAGCCACCGGCCGGTGGGGGTCAGGCGGAGGAACGCCGCGGGGTCCACGCCGTTGGGGACGAGCTCGATCTGCGCCCTGGGCATGCCGAGCAGCGCGGCGAGCTCCCTCCGGACGTCGGTGGACACCGCCACATACGTGACGCCGGGGATGGCCGTGCGGAGCAGGCTCCAGGGGGCGCCCGGGTGGAGGCGCGGGCGGTCCTGCGGGTTCGTCCAGGCGAGATCGTGGCACCATGCCACGAAGCGCGTGGAGCCCCGGGGGGCGAGCTGGTGGAGGGCGGCGGTCAGCGCGAGGTTCTTGTGCAGCACGAGCGCGTTGTGCACGATGCAGACATCCACGCCCTCGAGCTCGGGGCGGAGGTCCTCTCGAATCTGCGCCACCAGGCCGTGGAATGCGGGCGTGACGCGTCCCGCCTCGAGTTCGCGGGTCACGGCGAGCACGCGGCGGTGCCGGGAGTCGAGGCGGGGGAGGCGGTGGAAGCGCACCCCCCGCCCGACCGGACCGCCCCGCCCGGTCACGACACGCGCGTCGAATCCTTCCCCGGCGA
>VBAK01000198.1 GCA_005882275.1 Candidatus Segetimicrobium genomatis | reverse complement strand
GCGCAATTCCGACATCGTGAGCCTGATGGTGGCGGCGCACACCGCCCTCGGTGGCACGCACGAGTTCGCCCTGGTGCTGTTGAATGAGGCGAGCGCTTTTCCGCACGGCTCGATCAAGCCGCAGAGCGTCCACGAGGGCTCGATCATCCTCATCGACGCCGGCTGCTCGGTCCACGGCTACCAGTCCGACATCTCCCGCAGCTGGGTCGCCGGTACGCCCTCGCCTCGCCAGCGCGAGCTCTGGGACACGGTGAAGCGCGGACAGGAGCTCGCGCTGGAGACGGCGAAGATCGGCGCGCCGGTCGGGGCGATCGACAAGGCCGTCCGCGCCTTCTACGAGCACAAGGGCTGGAGCAAGGACTACGGCCTGCCGGGGCTCTCGCATCGCACCGGCCACGGCATCGGGATGGACGTGCACGAGCCGCCCTACCTCGTGCGAAGCGACGGCACGGCGCTCGAGGCCGGCATGTGCTTCTCCGACGAGCCGGGGCTCTATATTCCCGGCGAGTTCGGCATCCGCCTCGAGGATTGCTGGTACATGACCGAGGCGGGGCCGAAGACCTTCACGCCGCTCGCGAAGTCGCTGGAACAGCCGATCTGACCGCATCCGAGGGTCGCCGCCCGCGGGCGCGGCCCGCCGGGCCGCTCAGCTGCGCAGGTACGAGGCCCCATTCACGTCGAGAATCGCGCCCGTCATGCTCGGCGGCGCATCGAGCGCAAGGTAGCTCACCACCTGCGCGACCTCCTCTGGCGTCGCGACGCGGCCGAGCGGCTGGTCGGCGAGCACCGTCGCGTCGCGCACGAAGGGGGCCACTGTCTCCGTCGACACCCAGCCGGGCGCGACCACGAACACATAGACGCTCTTGCCCGCCAGCGCCTTGGCGAGCGACTGGCTCAAAGCATTCAGGCCGGCCTTGCTCGCGGCGTATGCGGGCGCATCGGGCTCTCCCCGAAATGCACCCCGCGAGGAGATGTTGACGATTCTTCCGTGACCCTGCTCCGCCATGGTGCGCGCCGCGCAATAGGAAAGGTGGGCGGCGGCCGTGAGGTTGGTCGCCAGCGTGCGCTGCCACGCCGCGGTCCAATTCGAGTAGTCCGTGGCGAGCGGCGGGTGAAGCGAATAGATGCCCGCGTTGTTGACCACCGCATCGATCGACTGATGCCCCGCAGTCTCGTGCCAGAGCTGCTCGATCGAGTTCGGATCGCCGAGGTCGGCCTGGATGAGGCTGTGGCCGCCGCCCTCGAGAGCCTGCCGCGTGGCCTCGGCCGCGGTCCGGTTGGAGCGGTAGTGCAGCAGCACCGTGACGCCCCGCCGAGCCAGCGCCGTGCAGATTGCGGCGCCGATGCCGCCCGAAGCCCCGGTAACCAGAATCCTGCTCATGCTTCAAGACCTGCGGTCTCGTGGACGCCTCGCCCATCCTTATAACCCCGTTTGGAACCTTTGGACTATTCCGCGCCGCACCGGTCTGGTTGATCATCGACCGGTCGGAAGCGACAGCATCGTCGAGAGGACTTCGGGCACTGTCGAAGTCTTCGCTCGCTAAGTCATTCACAAGGAGGGTCCGCAATGCTGCCAAGTTTCTACTCACAGTATTCTCCTTATGTCCCACAAGGACTATTCGCGCAGTTCTCTGGAATTCCGGGAGCGGGGTTGTCGCCGGTGAGTCCAGCCCTGTTCGGGCAGCCCGGCGCATACGGATTCAACGGGTCGCTCACTTACCCGCCCAGCTCGGTCGGTGTGACTCAGCCGCTCCAGCCCTTCAGCGGACTGCCGAATGGGATCTTCGCGAGTCCGTACATCTCGAGTCCGTACATCTCGAGTCCGTACGTCTCGAGTCCGTTCGCCTCGAGTCCGTTCGCCTCCTTTGCCGGCCAGGTGGTGCACCATCCGGCACAACAGATGCTCCTGCTGCTTGGGCAGCTGGCGCAGCAGATCTGCCTCCAGGGCGTCGCGAGCCAGCAGATCGGCATTGGGCTGTATCAGCTCGCCTACCAGCTGCTCGCTCAGCCGCTCGCCGTGCAGGGCATCGCGCCTCAGCCGTTCATCGGTACCGGTCAGCCCTTCGGGCTGGGTGCGCCATTCTTCGCCGGCACCGCACCCGGAGGCTTCGGAATCACTCCGCAACAAGCCCAGGCGTGGGGAGCTACTCGACCGCAGACCATTCAGTAGACCTAGCCGCGGCCGCAAATTGAGACGGCGTGCCTCGGTGGGCGCGATGACCTCGCAAGTCACCGCCCACCGAGGTGACCCAACCAACGAGAACGGAGGGACATTCGATGGCTCAGGAAAAGGAGGAACGATCGGGCGGCAGAACGACAGCGGCACACAGCACATCGGCGCACAGCCGCTCGGGGCCACGGGAGGCGGCGGGCGCGGCGGACAGCGGAATGACGGCGGCGGCTCCCGGCAGGCGACCTGAGCGTTACATCATCGGCACCCGCGCTCTTCCCGGCGCCCAACCGCTCGCCTATCCCCAGCACTCGATGGACGAGGTGGTCGAATACCTCGGCCGCATGGAGGACGTGGAAGTCGTCAAACGCATCCGGCTCGGCGGCGCCCAGCCTTTCACTACCGGCGGTGGCTTCCACGAGGTCGTGGTGGCGCGGTTCGACGAGGCCAGGGCGCAGAGGTTGCGGGCGGCGGCGCCTGCGCACCTGATCATCGAGCCTGACTGGCTGCTCGCGGGCACGGACTGTCTGCCTGTCGCGGCGCGGGCCACGCCAATCGCGACGTTGCTGCCGCTCAGGTCTATCGCCAGCGAAATTTCCGTTCGCGTGGTCGGGGAGCGCGATCAGCCGCTCGCCCGTGCCATGGTGGTGATCGAGGGAGGCGGATTCCCCGTGCAGGCGCTGACCGACGAGTCGGGGACCGCGCGCATCACTTTCTTCGGGGGGCCGATCGAGGCAATCCAGACGCTGTTCGTCAGGGCCGCCGCCAATCACTGGGATCGGCTGCTTAGCGCGCCGCGCCTCAGCTCCGGCACGAATACGGTGAAGCTGCGGCCTCTGTCGGAGCTTCACCCGAACTTTCCGGGCACGCGACTGCTCGGCTGGGGCCAGCGTCTGATGGGCCTCGATCCGACCGGGGGCCACTTCACCGGGAGCGGCGTGCGTATCGGTGTGATCGATTCGGGCTGCGACAACTCACACCCCCTGCTGCGTCACATCACCCACGGCAAGGACTTCACCAGCGGTGGAACCGATACCAGCTGGAGCCAGGATCTCGTGGCGCACGGCACGCACTGCGCCGGCATCATCAACGCAGCGAGCACGGAGCAGGGCATCGTCGGTTGTGCGCCGGGGGCCGAGCTGCACGTATTCAAGGTCATGCCACACGGACGGATCAGCGATCTGCTGGCGGCGCTGCACGAGTGCATCGAGCGGGAGCTCGATCTCATTCATATCAGCGTCGCGAGCGACGGCTTCTCCGAGCTCGTGGCGCAGAAGCTTCGTGAAGCCCGGCTCAAAGGCATCGCGTGCATCGCCGCCGCGGGAAACACCGGCGGACCGGTCACTTTCCCGGCGATGCTGCCCGCAACGATGGCGGTTGCCGCGGTCGGCAGGCTCCGTGAATTCCCGTCCGACAGCTCTCACATCCTCAGCGTGCTGCCGCACCTGATCGGCAGCGACGACGTCTTCGCGGCGGGCTTCAGCGCCTCGGGCCCCCAGGTAGCCGTTTCGGCGCCGGGAGTGGCCGTCGTGTCCACGGTTCCCGGCGGCGGTTACGCTGCCGCGGACCGCACCTCGGCCGCTGCTGCCCACGTGACGGGCCTCGCCGCGCTCGTGCTCGCTCACCACCCGGCGTTCCAGGATGGATTGCTGCGGGCGCGTTCAGAGCAGCGCGTGCACGCGCTCTTCGAGCTGATTCGCGCCAGCGCCGTGGCGCGCTTCGCCCATCCGCAGCACGGTGGCGCGGGGGTGCCGTATCTGCCGCGCATCCCCGGCAGTCACGGTCTCGTCATGGGGCTGGCGGCGGCGGACGGGGTAGAGCGGATCGCGATGCCCCAGTACTGGCCGGGACCGATCCAGGGTTGGCCGGCGTGGTTGCAGCCGCCGACGTCGGGGTTCTTCTGAGGGGCTCAGTTTGCTTGGAGCGCCGGACTCGTGTCCGGCGCCCGAGCGGGCCACGACGCACCGGTGCGCAGCAGCGCACGGATTCTCGCTGCCACTTCACCGCGCCGATGCACCTTGAGCTTGTCGCACATGTTGTGCACGTGATTCTTGACCGTCGCCGGTTCGATCCCCAACTGGCGGCCGATCTCCTTGTTTGAGAGGCCGCGATCGAGCAGGTACGCGATCTGCAGCTCGCGCCGCGACACCGGCATCGCGCACACCTGGCGGGAAGCCGAGGGCGGCCGGCCACCCTGCGACAGCAGGGCCACTTGGCGATAAAGCAACGCCGCGGCTCGGGGTGAGCAGGGCAGCTCGTCGCACTTGACGTGCTCGAGCACTCTGACGACATCGGCACTCCCGGCGCTGTCGCGGATGTAGCCGGCCGTTCCGGCCGCCGCCAACGCCAGGATCTCCTTCTCGGACTCCTTCACGCCGAACGCCACCACCTTGGACTGCGGCGCCGACGCAACCAGAGCCTTCACGACCGCAGCGCCATCGAGCCGCGCGGCATCGAACAGGACCACGTCGGGGCGCAGCCGCGCGCAGCGCTCCGCCGCGTGCGCCATGTCGACGGTGCTGACGACGTCCACTCCGGCCTGCTGCGCGAGCGCGCACTGCAGCCCCTCTTGCACGATTCGCACATTGCTCAGCACGAGAACGCGCAGGGTCATCGGCCCGCCTCCTGCGTGATTTTATTCGCTCCCCGGTGGAGTGGAAAGTATGACCGCGCTCAGCCGTCAGGGTTCGCGGCGGCTGTCGCGGACCGTGCCGCAAGATGGCGACAGCCTCGATCGCGCCCTCAGGCGAGGCGCAAGCGATGCGGCTGCACGAGCAGATACCAGTCCTTGTGCTCTTCGAGAATGAGCGCGATGGCGTGCCGGATCGAGACCTTGAGCGGCGCGACCTCGCCGCCCGAGGCGCTCGCCCGGGTGGCGGCACGAACGCGATCGATCGCGCCTTCGAGCCTGCCTACCAGCCCCTCGGAAGTAGTGCCGAGGCGATGGGCCTCGGACTGCGCGATGGCACCGTGGAGCGATGCGCCGAGCGCCGGGAAAAAGGTGGTGATCACGGACAGCCAGATCGAGTGTACGGCCAGGTGCGCCAGCGCTCCCAACCCGGTCAGGCCGAACAGCCCGGTGGTCACTTGGTGCACGCGCTGCAGCAGCGCATGTTGGCGGGTCGCGACGCAGCGATGGTAGTGCCGCTGCTGCTCGAGAATCTCGATCGTCCAGCGGGCGTAGCCGGTGATGAACTCGGGATCGGACCAGGCGTTGACGAGGAGCTTGCGCGCCAGCGGCTCGCTGCGGGCGCACTGCGCTGCGACCTCGTCGTCGGCAGCGCGAACCGGCTGACCGGGATCAAACACTCTCAGGTACCAGTTGGCCTCCGCCGCAGGTGTAGTGAGATCGAGCAAGGGCGCGAGCATCGGCAGGTACCAGGTGAGCTCCGCAGTCGTGCGTGCCTTGAGCCACCAGCCGTGCCAGCGGCGGCTGTGGCCCCACCAATAGATTGCGAAGACGGTGCCGATCACCAGCACCTCGCATGACGCCCACAGCGCCGCATAGGAGTGGAGCCTGTGCCCCGGGCTATCCCAGCCGAGCGCGAGCGGCAGCACCGCGAACAGCACGGCGATCGCGCTGAGGAGATAGATCGCCCAGAAACCGCTGCGATAGCGATGTCCGTAGTCGATGGCGCGCTCATCGAAGGCCCGGTGGCAGGGGGCGATCGCCTCGATCAGGGGCATGAGCGCCGCAGGGGGACTCGGTGTTGGGGTCCGCGCGAGCGGCTCGAGGTGCACTCCGATCAGCAGCACGCGCTGAATTGCCTGGTGCAGCGCCATACGCGTTCAGCCGATGAGCTCGTACGTGGTTGCGAAGATCGGGGGCGACACGACACCGAGGCTCCCATCACCGTAATCGACCAGCCAGTCGCCGGCACTGCCCCGTAGCCGGGACACGCCGTCGGCCAGCAGCACCTCGAAGGCTTCCTTCATCGGCACCGCCATGATCCGGTAGGGAAGGCTCGCATAGCGTCCCGACTCGCCGGCGATCGTCGGCGGCACCGGCCGGTATTTCTCGGCAAAGCGCTCCCGCGAGACGCGCCAATGCTCGCCCGAGACACCGGTGAGGATCGCGTCCCCGGGACGGGCATGGACCACGCCTTCGCGGCTCTGCACGGTGCAGGGAACGGGCGTGAACCGCGCCTCGATCTCGCGGACGAGCTTGCGCGCCCAGACCCGCCGAGGATCGTTGCTGATGAGGCTCGAGTATCCGGGCTGTCCGCCCGAGCGGTAGAGTGGCACCGAGGATTCGGAGCTCACCCGGAGCTTCCCTCCGCCCCGGTTACCACCCCCCCGCTCTCACCGCATTGATCTGGACTCACCGACGGCGCGTCCGACGTTGTTATTGACCCGAGTTTGCAGCAACGCAGCGCGCGCTGCAATTAACGCCTGAGACCGCTCGGGCCGGGGCACGAGTCTCGCGCCCCGGCCGCGGGGCTCACCACCGTGGGCAGTGCGGTCAGCCGGCGCAGGACCCTGTGGTGACGACCTTCTTGTTGGGCTTGAGCTGGTACGTGAAGTACGGCACTGCGACGCGGAAGGTCTGCGGATCGTTGTTCGCGCAGTGCCCGGGACTCTG
>VBAK01000197.1 GCA_005882275.1 Candidatus Segetimicrobium genomatis | reverse complement strand
AGTAGTTGCCCCGGATCTCGATGTCGGACGCCACGAGGTTCGGGATCGTGGGGATCCACCCGCCGAAGCTGACCCCGATCCCCCCCTCGAGATAATCGTTCACGATCTTGAAGGGGCCCGGACCGTTCTCGCTCTGGATCGGCAGGGCCTCGCTGGTGGTGAGCTTGAAGTCGGAGAGGTAGGAATCGATCACGGCCGTCGCCGTCGAGTCCATCGCGATGCCGCGGCGGGCTCCCGCCGCCGGATCCCCGTGGATGTAGCAGCGGTCAAAGATGACGTTGTTGGGGAGTTGATCAACGGACGTCTCCCCGTTCCCCAAGTTGATCAGCGTGAGCTGAAGGGCGCTGTACTGGCCGGGCGCCGGCGCGAACTCGATCCCGATAAACCGGTACTGGTGCGCGCCGGAGACCGTCTGGATCGCGGCCGATCCGGGGGCGAGGATCTTGGGCATCAGGCCGGCGAGGGACGGGGAGACGCGGTTCCCAGGGGCCGGCAGGCTCGAGAGCGCCGAGGATTCGATATAGATCCAACCGGCGCCGGCCTTGTTGGGCAGGATGAACGGCCCGGTGTACGACGCGCCCGCCGCCAACTGAATGGTGTCGCCCGGGTTGGCGTTGTTGAGCGCCGCCTGGAAGTCGCCGCCGGCGGGGACGGCGATCGTGTTTCCCGAGAGGGGGGTGTAAGTTGTGTCTAGATATACTTGCGGCAGCGCCACCTGGGCATTGGGCTGAGCAACAGCCTGGGCTTCGGCGGCGGACCGCACGGGAAGCAGCACGGGGCGAGGAGCCGCCGCGACGATAAGGAACAAGGCGACGGAGGCACGTACACACGTCCGGAGGGACATCCGGATCTCCCGGCTCTTATAGTCGAAGTGATGGTCCAGTATCTCCTATCGAGGATAAACCTCAAGACGATCGATCAAAAGAGGGGCAAATACGGGGGAGGATATCAGGAAGATTCCCGAAGATTCGCCGGCTTAGTGGGTTGAGTGGCCCTCCAGGTACCTCTCGACGTCCATCGCCGCCATGCACCCAAACGCGGCTGCGGTGACGGCCTGCCGGTAGCGGTGGTCGTGGACATCGCCCGCGGCGAAGACGCCCTCCACGCTCGTCCTGGTGCCTTCTCTGACGACCACGTACCCCTGATCGTCGAGCTCGACCTGTCCTCGGAACAGTTCCGTATTCGGATGGTGCCCGATCGCCACGAAGAGGCCGTCGACCCGGAACGGCCACTCCCGGCCTGTGCCGACGTCCCGGAGCCGCAGGCCGGAAACCGATCCGTTGCCGAGGACGTCGACGACCACCGTGTTCCAGAGCACCTCGATTTTCCCGTGCCGCAGCGCGCGCTCGGCCATGATCTTGCTCGCCCGGAACCGGTCCCGGCGGTGGATGATCGTCACCTTGGTCGCAAACTTCGTGAGAACCAGCGCCTCTTCCATCGCGGAGTCCCCGCCGCCGACGACCGCGACCTCCTTGCCCCGGAAGAAGAAAGCATCGCAGGGCGCGCAGGAGGAGATCCCGTGGCCGATCAGGCGCTGTTCGTTCGGCAATCCGAGCCAGTTGGTGCCGGCCCCGGTGGCGATGATGACGGACTCGGCCCGGAGCGTCTTCTGCGCCGCGGTGACCTCGAACGGCCGCGTCCGAAAGTCGACCGCGGTGGCGTCCTCCTCGATGAAGTCGGTGTCGAAGCGCTCCGCCTGCTTGCGCATGATCTCCATCAGCTCCGGCCCCTGGATGCCCTCCGGGAAGCCGGGGAAGTTTTCCACATCGGTGGTGAGCGTCAACTGCCCCCCACGCTGGCTTCCGGAGATGACGATCGGCTGAAGTTGCGCGCGGGCGGCGTAGATCGCCGCGGTCAGTCCCGCCGACCCGGACCCGAGGATCACCAATTTCCGGGTATCTGCCATCGGATGTTCCTCCCGTCTCGCCGTACATTGAAACGAGCGTTCGCCCTGGTTTCTTCCCCCGTCATCGCGCTGTTCCGGTCCTGCCGACCTCGTGGAGCTGGATGAAATTGGTCCGGCCGCGGGCGATGATCGGCACCGACCCGACGATGACCACGGCGGCTCCCGGGCGGCAGATCCTGCGCCGGACGAGGTCGCGGTCGAGAAACCTTATCATGGCCTCGGTGTTCGGCTGGAACCGCGTCACCATCGGGCGCACGCCCCAGTACAGGCTGAGCAGACGGGCGACGCGCTCGTCCTCCGTGTAGGCGAGGACCGGGACCCGCGGCCGCATCTGGGAGAGCAGGCGCGCCGTGTGGCCCGTCGTCGTGAGCGCCACCACCAGGTCCACCGGTAATTCGGCGGCCAGCACCCGGGTGGCCGCCGCGATCGCGTGCGCGAAGGACGGCCGCGCGGGATGGCGGATCTCGCTCCCCGGCTGCGCGCCGGCCTCCACCGCCCGCGCGATCCGGGCCATGACCTGCACGGTCTCCACCGGATGGCGGCCGGCCGCGGTCTCCTCCGAGAGCATCACCGCGTCGGTGCCGTCGAGGATGGCGTTCGCGACATCGGAGGCTTCCGCCCGGGTCGGCCGGTCCTGGCGCACCATGGACTCGAGCATCTGCGTCGCGGTGATGACCGGGATCCCGCGCTCGTTGGCCGCGCGGATGATCCGCTTCTGGATCAGCGGCACCTGCTCCAGCGGCAGCTCGACGCCGAGATCCCCCCGCGCCACCATCACCGCGTCGGCCTCCGCGATGATCTCGTCCAGGTTGGCGATCGCTTCCGCTTTCTCCAGCTTTGCGACGACGGGCACGACCCGCCCCAGCCGGCGCAGGACGCCCCGGGCGTGCCGGAGGTCTGCGCGGCTGCGGACGAAGGACAGCGCCACGTAATCCACCCCCTGCCGCAGCCCGAAGCGGAGGTCCTCGGTGTCTTTGGCGGTCAGCGAGGGCGCGCGGAACCGCGCGCCGGGGAGGTTGACCCCCTGATGCTCGTTCAGCACGCCGCCTCGGATCACCCGGCAGCGGATCTCGCTCCCGCGCCGATCGACGATCTGGAGTTCCAGGTTCCCGTCCCGCAGCAGGATCCGGCCGCCGCGCCTGACCATCCGCGCGAGCCCGGGGAAGGGGACGGGAATCAGGTCCCCCGTGCCCACCACGCGCCGGGTCGTCAGCGTGACCTCGGCGCCTTCCTGGAGTTTGACCGGGGCCTCGAGGCGTCCCACCCGGATCTTGGGTCCCTGCAGGTCTTGCAGGATGGCGAGGGGGACGCCGAACTCCGCCGCCAGCCTCCTGAGCAGCCGGATCGTGCGCCCGTGCTCCACGCGCGTGCCGTGCGAGAAGTTCAGGCGCGCCACGTCGATCCCGGCGACGAGCAGCTGGCGGAGGACTCGCTCGCTCTCGCTGGCGGGTCCGAGGGTTGCGACGATTTTCGTCCGGTGATCCACTGTCCCCATCATACTGCAGAAGGCGCCGCCTCGTGTGCTAGACTCGGGGTGGCGTCCCGCGCCACCGCGCGGCGCGCCCACGTCTCTCGTGGAGCGGGCACACCGATGGCGATCATGGCCCTGAGCGTCACCCCGATCGGCACGGGATCCCCGAGCGTCGGGGACTACGTCGCGGACGCCCTGCGGGTCATCGAGCGGAGCGGGCTGGGCTACCGGCTCGGCGCGATGCACACCGAGGTCGAGGGCGAGCTCGAGCAGCTGCTGCGCCTGGTCCCGGAGATCCACCAGGCCTGCTTCGCCCGCGGGGTGAAGCGGGTTTCCACGGTGATCAAGATCGACGACCGCCGGGATGCGCCCTCGTCGATCGAGGGGAAGGTCCGGTCGGTTGCCGGCCGAATCCAGCGCGCATGACGGGGCTGTGACGAACTGGCTCGACCGGCTCGAGGGGTGGTTCGAGCGGCGCTACGACATCCGCCCGATCGGTGAGGGCGGGTACGTCGTTCGCCTGGGGCTGATCCGCTATCGGGGGCCGGCGCTGACGTTCCAGGACGGCACAGTGTTGAATCGGGGCGACCTCGTGGGCGAGGTGCACGTCGACAACCGGCGCGCCGCCGCGCTGCACGAAGGACATAAAGGAGGGTTCCGCTACCGGCGCGAGGTCTTTCGCGCGCTGCCCGCGCTGGCGCGCGATCTCCGGACGCGCCCCGAGTACCAGGCGGTCCAGGCCATCGGGGGGCCCAGCCTCTTCTGGGAGGAGGCCCGGCTCGCCGGGTTCGAGCACTGGCCGCTCCCCTGGTTCGCCCGGTGGTGGCTGGCGTGGTGGGAGCGCTTCCTGCTCGCCCGGTACCATCCCGCGGGCCGCCGGCGCCTTGCCGAGGGCGGCCGAACGGAGATCCGGCAGATCTGGATGACCCGTCGCACGCTCCTGGAGCGGTATGGTGGAGAGGTCCGGGCGGGCGAGCGGCCGGAATGACGCGAATTTTTTGATCCTTCCGATTGGCACTATTTGGCACTACCGTCATTCGATAGCCTATTCGCCCATTTCGATAGCCAACTTAGATTCCCGGAATTCCTCCTAAGTAGGGGAGACAACAGCAACCCGGTGTTGCTACGCTTAGCCGCGCTAGGCGTACAGCGGGAAGGGCGGATGTCCATGGAGGCGGCTATCATGCGGCTGAGAGTTGCGGCAATCATGTTCGTGGGGGTGGCCGCGCTCCTGGTCGCACCGGCGCTCGCGTCGGCGGCCACCATCGTGTTCGACTTCGCCGACTGCAGCGAGATTACGGGCCCGCCGGGGTTTCTCTGCCCCAACACCGACTCCACCAAGACCACCGCGACCTATACACGAAGCGGCCTCAGCATCACGGCCAATGGCTACCATACGGCGGGCGGCGGGGCCGATCTGTACGTCAAGCAGGACGGGTACGGAGAAACCGGCCTCGGGATCGCCGCCGAGGTCAACCACGAGATCAACCCCTACTACGTCATCGACTTGAACATGACCAACCTGACGAGCCACGGCATCACCAGCGGCATCCTGAACCTCGAGAGCGTCCAATCCGGAGAGAGTTACAAAGTCTGCGAAGGGCACGTGCCGGGGAGTGTCGGCACCGTCAACTGCCGGATGGGATCCGGCGGGTTGAACGACTCGATTGCGATCAACTGGAGCAGCGCGGACTACCTGATCGGCATCACCGCTCCCACCGGCAACGTGCTGATTGCGTCGAGCATCGTCGTGACGCCCGAGCCCGCGACCTTCGCGCTGTTTGGCGCCGGGGCGGCGGGGCTGGGGTTGATCCGCCGGCCCAGGCGGTTCAGGCGCGCCGCGAAGTAGACGCCGGGGGCCCGGCAGCCGCCCGCGGCGCTATTTGGCTCGCGGCAGAATGTGGTTCTCCACAGCGAAGGCCGCGGCCTGGGCTCGATTCCGGAAATTGTGCCTGTGATAGACGGTCCGCAGGTGAGTCTTTACCGTGGATTCGGAGAGAAACAGGTTCGACGCGATCTCTTTGTCGCTCAGACCCTTCGCGACTCCCGAGAGCACGTCGATCTCGCGTTCCGTGATCCCTTGGGGGTGCCCATTGGTCGTCGCGGGGGTCGCGCCGTTTCCATTGAACAGTCCATCCATCATGTGTCGCGCCATGACCGGGCTGATCATCGTCTTCCCGCTGTGGACGGCGCGAATCGCGTTCGTCAGGTTTTCCGGGGAGATGTCCTTCAGCACGTAGCCGCTGGCGCCCGCCGCCGCGGCCTTGCGGAAGAGTCCCGGGTCGGCAAACACGGTGAGGATGAGCACCTGGGTCGTCGGGCATTGGTGCTTGATCGCGCGTGTAGCCTCGATCCCGCCGCCTCCCGATGTCAGAAGATCCATGAGCACCAGGTCCGGGGACAGCGCGACGGCCTTTTCCAGCGCGTCCCGGCAGTTCTCCGACTCGCCGACGACCTCGATATCCCGCTCCGGCCGCAACACCGCCTTGAGGCCCATCCGGATCAGGGTCTGATCGTCGGCCAACAGCACGCGAATACCCACAGAGGCTCCCCCCCATATCTAGCCCCGTCCGTCGACAAATCCGTATGGCGACCCACAGTTTCCCGTCCTGTGTCCGTTCGTCGGGCGGGATGTCTGTGGGCGGTTGGGCCCCTGACCCGGAATCATCAGGTGCCCGAGCGGCGACGCCGGCAGCGACTCGATCAAAATGATTGCGGTAGGGCAAGCGGTACGACTAAAGGAGGATCACTTGCAATGTCAAGCATAGCACAAATGCAGGTATTTACACCATGAGAAATCAGTAAAAAACCTGATTGCCTGCGAACGAAGGTTCGCGTCATCTACTCCGAACGAACGAGGCCTTCGTCCGAAAAAGGCCCGGAACCATCCGCAGGGATGCGGGGCAAGCCTGTATCGGCCGCCAATCCTAGTATCTAAAGATTCCGCAAGGCTTTCGCTCAAACGATTCCTCCTGCGGAAGGGTGGGGCGCACAGCAATGCAGAGACTGCGGGTTCTGGTTGTCGACGATACCACCCTGATGCGTCAGGGCATCAGGAGCCTCCTCGAGAAGCGAGAGAACATTGAGTTCGTGGGCGAGGCCTCGAGCGGCCAGGAGGCGGCCGACATGGCGGAAAGCCTTGTGCCGGACGTCATCCTGCTGGATCAGGACATGCCCGGGCTCGACAGTGTGATCGCGATCAGGCTCATTAAGGACCGCCTCCCGAAGACCGAGATCATCGTGCTGGCCGAAGACACCAACGACGAGGAATCGTTTCGGACCCTGGAGGCCGGGGCGACAGGCTATGTGCTCAAGGACATTGATCCGGAGAACCTCCTCCGTGCGATCGAGGGGGTCTGCAACGGCAAGACGCTCATGCATCCGCACATCGCCCGGCAGCTGGTGGAGCGGTTCCGGACGCTGGCGCGGGAGAAGAACGGCAAAGATGGTCTCTACCTCGGCGGTCTCACGACCCGCGAGCTCGAGATTCTGCTGGAAATGACCAGGGGGGCCACCGATCGGGAGATCGCCCGCAAGACCTTTATCAATACGACGACCGTCAAGAGCCACATCCGCTCGATCTTCCGCAAGATCGGCGCGAAGAACCGGACCCAAGCCGTCGTCTACGTGCTCAAGAACGGGCTGGTCCACTGATTGGGTTGGTGGTCCGGCGATGCTGAGATAGCGGTGTTCGTCTGCCTGTTCTGGGGGAGGGGGAACGACCGTGGCTGAGCGCTATGTGACCGTCAAGGCCGGAGGGGATGGCAGCCCGCCCTCCGCGTCGCCGGTCGGAAGGCCGTTCGCGTACAGGTCTTCCATCTGGAGAGTCAAGGGGCTGTACTTTACCGGCACCCCATCCGGGGGGCGGGAACTTTGGTGGATTCTGGGGGCGCACGATCCTGAGGCGTCCGGGATCGACAGCGGAGGAGAGCGATGAGACCGAGGATGATGCGGGGAGGAGCGGCGGCACTCGTACTGGGGCTCGTGCTGATGACGATTGTCCCGTCCACCAAGGCCCAAGACTACACGGTTGGCCCGGGAGACGCGCTGGACATCTCAGTCCTCGGCGAGTGGAACGCCCCGGCAGTGGTCGACCCGGATGGGAAGATCGTGATCCCGCTCGCGGGGGAGATCCCGGTTGCCGGTCTCACCTTGCCCCAGGTGACCGAGAAGGTGACGGCGGTCCTGAAGCCATTCATTCGGGATCCCCAGGTCATGGTCTCGATACGCCAGGCGGCGAACCGCAAGCAGTTCGTGTACCTCCTCGGGCAGGTCCTCCACCCGGGAGCCTATGAGATCCCCGGCTATGAGGTTCAGAAGCAGTGGACCGTGGCGGAACTCATCGCGGTCGCCGGCGGGCCGCTGCCGGGAGCCGCACTGCCGAAGGCGATCATCATGAGAAAAGACACATCGATTCCCGTCGACCTCGAACAGCTCATCATCGAGGGGAACGCATCGGCCAACGTGTCCTTGAGTGCCGGGGACGTCGTGATCGTCCCCGAATCCAAAAACAAAGTGGTGGTCATGGGCGGGGTCGTGAAGCCGGGCCCGTATCTGTTCAGGGAGGGGGACCACGTCGTCGATGTCCTCTCCGCCGCGGGCGGTCCCACGCCGAAGGCGATGCTCTCGAATATCGGCGTGGTCCGGCTGGAAGGCGCGAAGCCTTCTGTGAAACCGGTCAACCTCGACAAGTTCTACAAGTCCGCGGATGCCGCCCAGAATGTGACCCTCCAGGCCGGAGATGTCGTGTACGTGCCGGAGCAGGGCGGCATGGGTTTCGGGGAGCTTCTGGGCTCCCTGAATGGCCTCGCGTATATCTTCTTGCTGCTGAAGTAAGGGGGCCGATCAAACATGGAGTTTTGGGCGTATTACCGGATCCTGAAGCGGCGGCGCTGGCTTCTCGTCGCCGCGCTGCTCGCCGCCATCGTGGTGGCGATCGCGGCCAACCGGCCCCAGGTGGGGGATTTTGACTCCTCCGCGAATCTCTCCGTCCCCTCGATGCAGCGGTTCTTCTTTGTCTACGGCACGCAGGGCTCCCAGAATCTCGCCGTCGACCGCACGCCGCAGGCGCTGGATCTTGTCCGGGGCCGGGATCTGGCCGAGCGGGTCGTCCAGCGGTTCAATCTCAGCATGCGCCCGGACGAGCTCCAGCGGAGACTCATCGTCGAGAAGGACCCGACGCTCAACCTCATCCGCGTCTCCGTGTCGGGCAAGACGCCCGCCGAAGCGGTGGGGTTGACGAACGCCGTGGCGGAGACCGCGGCGTCATATGACCAGGAGCTCCAGCGGCGCGAAGCCACGCTGGCCCGAGAGTTCATCGAGAAACAGGCGGACGGGGTCGCGACGAACCTCCATGCGGCGGAGGACGCGCTCCTCGCCTTCCAGCAGCAGAACGGGGTTGCGCTGGCCCTCCCGGTGAACTCGGAGGTCGCGGGTCTCGAGACCCAGGCCCGGCAGGCGGACCTCTCCCTGGCGGAGATCGACGCAAGGTTGACCGCGGACCGCGCGCAGATGCACTCGCAGGCCGCGACGCGGTCCGACAAGGAGATCACGGACAATCCGATCGCTCAGATCCTGCGCGGGCAGCTCGTGCAGCTGGAGGTGGCTCTGACCTCTGAACTGGCCACACATACGGAGCGATACCCTTCGGTGGTCACGACCAAGGCCAAG
>VBAK01000167.1 GCA_005882275.1 Candidatus Segetimicrobium genomatis | reverse complement strand
TGCAGCGTCTGGGACTCACCCCCCTGCTTCGCTTCCACGTCGGGGAGGCGGTGGCGGCGCTGCGCGAGGCCGAGGGGCAGTTCGACATCGTGTTCAGCGACATCGACAAGGACGGCTATCCCGCCTCGCTGCCGGTGATCAAGCAGCACCTCAAGCCGGGAGGCCTGCTCCTGGCGGACAATATGTTCTGGCGCGGGCGGGTGGTCGACCGCAGCGTCAAGGACGGGGAGACCGAGGGCATCCGCGCGTTCACGCGCGCGGTCTTTGCCGACCCGGAGTTCGCCAGCACGATCGTTCCGCTGCGCGATGGGGTGCTGGTGGCCCGGCGCCGCTAGGTGTAGTGCCTAGGGAGGCTCAGGGCGGCTGCTCGGCCAGCCCCAGGTTGACGTTCTCGAGCACCCGGTGGGCGAGGAGCGCGACCGCCGCGACCGGAAGCAGCGAGACCACGAGCGCCGCCGCGGCGTTCGACCATTCCAGTTCCCGTTCGTACGTGTAGAAGTCGCTGAGGGCCACCGGGATCGTTTTCACGTGGTCGAGCGTGAGCGCGGTGGGCACGAGGAAGAGGTTCCAGTTCAGGACGAAGACGAGCACGGCCGTCGCGGCCAGCCCCGGCGCCGCGCCGGGGACGACGATCCGCCACAGCGTCTCGAGCGGCGATGCGCCCTCCAGGTGGGCCATTTCTTCCAGCGCTACCGGCGCCCGGGCCAGGTAGCCGTAGAGGATGTAGACCGCCAGCGGCGCGAACTCGGCCGCCGCGGCGAGCGCCACCCCGCCGAACGTATCCCGCAGGCCCAGGCGCCTGGTGATGTCGCTGAGGGGGATGACGTACGCCATCACCGGCAGGCCGGCCAGGACGAGGAAGCTCTGCGCGGCCAGCCGGCGGCCCCGGAAACGCCACCGCGCGAGGGTGTGGGCGGCGAGGAACGCCGCGCCCACGGTGAGGAAGGTCGCCGCCACGGACAGCCCGAGGCTCGTCGCCAGCACGCGGGGGAATCCCGGCACCGCCGTCATGACGTCGCGATAGCTGTCCGTCGACGGGGGAAACGTCCACCCCGGAGGCCAGGCGGTGATGTCCGGCTTGATCTCGAGCGAGGCCAGCGCGGTCCAGACCAGCGGGACGAGCATCGCCAGGACGAGGACGCTCAGCAGCGCCGCCCGCCCGGCGGCCCGGCGCCGGCGCCCCGCCCGCCATCCATGCGCCGGAATCATCGCAGGTCCTCCTCCCGGCCGGCCAGGGTGATGTAGCCGAGCCCGACGAGGAGCATGGCGGCGACGATCAGCCAGGACGCCGCCACCGCGAACGGCCAGTTGTAGGCTTTGAACGCCTGCTGGAAGCTGTAGAGGGCCGGCGTGAGCGTTTCCGAGCCCGGTCCGCCGCCGGTCATCATCAGGATGCTGTCGAACGTGCCCAGGGTGTCCCCGATGAGGAGGAGGGCGATCGTCAGCAGCAGCGGCCGCAGCCACGGCAGCACGACGTGCCGGAGCTGCGCGGCGAGGGGGATCCCGTCGAGGACCGCCTGCTCCCAGTGCTCCGAGGGCACCGCCGCGAGCCCCGGCAGGAGCAGGAAGCCGGCCAGCGGCGCCTTCCGCCAGATCTCGGTCGCGATGATCGCCCCGAGCGCGGCGCCGGGAAGGCTCAGCGGCGACGGCGCGGGCGGCAGCCGCAGCCAGGCCAGGTTCCAGTCGAGCACCCCGGCGCGGCCGAAGAGGAAGTGCCACATCACCCCGGTGGCGATGGGACTCAGGAGCCAGGGCACCAGCAGGCACACCCGAACCAGGCCCCGGCCGCGAAAGGGCTCGCGGAGCATGTAGGCGAGCACGAACCCAAGCGCCAGCTCCGCGGGCACCGCGGTGACGAGGAACACCCCGAGGTGGCGAAACGCCAGCCGGAGGTCGGGGTTCTCCAGCGCGGCGGCGTAATTGTGCAGGCCGGTGAAGCGGACCTGGCGCTGCGCGGGCGCATAGGATGTGAAGCTGGAGAGCAGCCCGAAGCCCGCCGGCCAGAAGAGGAACGGCACCAGGAGGGCGGCGAGCGGCGCGAGCATGAGGATGCGCTGGCGGCGAGTGGGCAACGGGCGTCTCCCGGCGCGGGCCGCCACCCGGCCGACGTCGCGCCAGGTCTTGTCTATTGCCTGCGCCGGCGCATCTTTCCTTCCAAGGGAACGCGCGCCGGCCCGTCGAACGGGTTGCACGCATTCACGTCGTCAACGGCAAAATCCGGAGGAGGCGCAGCATGAGCATGAGGTGGAACGCTCGAGCGCTCGGCGCGGTGGTCGCCGCGCTGGTCCTCGCCCTCACCGCCGGCACAGGACCGGCCCCGACCGGGCCGGCCGCGGCCGCGATGCAGGCGCCGAAGGCACAGCATGCCATCACGTGGGAGTATCCCCCGAAGTTCAACAACGTGACGGTCCACGTCGTCGGCGACGCCGGCCACAACCTCGCCCCGTATGAGTTCTGGAAGGACCACTTCCCCAAGGCCGGCATCGCGATCAAGATCATCGAGGTCCCGTTCGAAGGCGTCTACGAGAAGGAGAAGACCGAGTTCGTCGCCGGCTCCGGCGCGTTCGACGTCGTCACCTTTTATCCGGCCTACATCGGCGACTTCGCCAGCAACGGCTACCTGGAACCGCTCGACGAGTACATGAAGAAGCAGCCGGACGGCGTATGGGACCCGCACCAGGAGGACGTGCTGCCGCCGTTCCGCGAGCTGTACAACAAGTGGGCGGGGAAAACGTACGCGCTGACCATCGACGGCGACGCGCACATGATGATCTACCGCAAGGACCTGTTCACCAACCCGGCCGAGAAGGCGGCGTTCAAGTCGAAGTACGGCAAGGACCTGCGTCCGCCGGAGACGTGGAGCGACTGGCTGCGGGTCGGGGCGTTTTTCACCCGCAAGAAAGGCCAGCAGTTGGCCGGCCGGACCCTGGACCGCGATTTCTACGGCTCCGCCGAGTTCGCCAAGCGCGGGTTCTCGTTCGCGTGGTTTGTGGACCGCTGGGCGGCGAGCGGCGAACTGTACTTCGACGACACCATGAACCCCCAGATCAACACCCCGACCGCCGTGGCGGCGCTGCAGAACTTCGTCGACAGCCTGAAGAACGCCCCGCCGGATGTGCGCGGCTACGGCTACGACGAGCTGCGGGATGCGCTGCTGAACGGCAACGTCGCCATGGTGGTGCAGTGGACCGACGTCCCGAAGAAGGGCGCGGACCCGTCGCAGTCCAAAGTGGTCGGCAAACTGGATTACGGCCGGGTCCCGGGGCTGGCCATCGGCGGGAGGGTTGTGCACCGCGCGATGATGCCGGTGGGCCGGGTGGTGGCGGTGGCCGCCTCCTCCAAGAACAAGCTGGCGGCGTACTGGGTCGCCAAGCACATCGCCTATGACATGAGCCTCGAGGACGTCTCCACCGCGTTCACCGGGCTGGACGTCAACCGCGGCGTGCACTTCACGCATCCGGAGGCGTACACGGACTTCAAGACCGTCGCGGAGGCGGCGTCCTATCTGGACCGCGTCAAGGAAGCGCTGGCCGACGGCTACCCCGAGATCTTCATCCCCGGGGCGGCGCAGTACGAGGATGCGCTGGACCTGCACGTCAACAAGGCGCTGGCCGGCCAGGAGACGCCCAGGCAGGCGCTGGACGCGGTGGCGAAGGAATGGAACGCGATCACCGACCGGCTCGGCCGTCAGAAGCAGATCCAGCTGTGGCGCCAGGCCCTGAACAGCTACAAGATCGCGGGCTTGGTCAAATAAGCGAAGGCGTCCTGCGAGGAGGAGGGGCGGGGTCCCGCCCCTCCTCGCTGTCCACCCCGGGCTGCCGATGGTGGTGAGGCTCGGCCGGGAGGTGGCGCGCGCGCGGCCCCGGATCGCGACGGCCCGCCGGTCGCGGCGGACGCCCGTCCTGATGGTCCTGCCCGCCGCGGTCGTGCTGGCGGCGATCACGCTCTTCCCGCTGCTGTTCACGCTGCGGCTGACCGTGCTGTCCTGGGAGCTCACCACGGGCTTTCCCCCGCGGTTCATCGGCCTCCAGAACTTCGTGCGGGTGCTGGCCCAGGATCCCCGCTTCTGGAACGCGATGGCGAACACCGGCGTGCTGGTGGCGGTCGGGGTCGGGCTGCAGACCGCGATCGGCATCGGGCTGGCCCTCGAGCTCAACCGGCTCCGGCGGGGCCGGACCCTGGTGCTGTCGCTGCTCCTGATCCCGGTGATGATCGCGCCGGTCATCGCCGGCTTTCAGTTCCGGATGATCCTGAACGACCAGTACGGGCCGCTCAACTACCTGCTGGATGCGCTCACGTTCGGCCGCGTGCATGGGTACGCCTGGCTGGCGGATCCCGGCGTCGCGCTGTGGGCGGTGATGGCCGCCGACGTGTGGCAGTGGACGCCGTTCATGACGCTGGTCGTGCTCGCCGGCCTGCAGTCGCTGCCGGGCGAGCTGCTCGAGGCCGCCGAGGTGGACGGGGCGACGGGCCCGCAGGCGCTCCGGCGGGTGACGCTCCCCCTGCTGCTGCCGGTGATCGTCATCGGGGTGCTGGTGCGGTTCATGGACACGTTCAAGTTGTTCGACATCGTCTACCAGCTCACCGGCGGGGGCCCGGGAAACGTCACCGAGACCATCGCCTACTACACCTATCTCCAGGGGTTCAAGTTCTTCAGCCTCGGCTACACGGCGGCGATGGCCTTCGTCCAGCTCGTGGTGATCACGATCGTCGCGCAGGTCTTTCTCCGCTACCAGAAGCGCGTGCGCGGGGGCGCGATCGCATGAGGCGCCGCTCGCCGGCCCGGCGGCTCGCGACCGGCCTGGTCCTGCTGGCGGCCCTCGTCTTCTTCCTGTTCCCGGTCCTGTGGATGGTCCTGACGTCGTTCAAGAGCAACCCGGAGTTCTTCGCGTACCCGCCGGTGTTCATCCCCAAATCCTTTGCCCTGACCAACTATCTGAACGCGATGCGGATGCCGCCCGACGGGCGTGGGGGGCTGCAGGGCGTGCGCGACAGCCTGATCGTCTCGGCCGGCTCGATGCTGATCTCCGTGCTGGCCGGGGCGCCCGCGGCGTACTCGTTCGCGCGCTTCCGCACCGGCGGCGAGAACCTCTCGTTCTGGGTCCTCTCCACGCGCATGTTCCCGCCGGTGGCCTCGGCCCTCCCGCTGTTCCTGGTGTTCAAGGCGCTTCACCTGCTGGACACCCACTGGGCGCTCATCGTCGCCAACACCATCTTCAATCTCCCGTTCGTCATCTGGCTGCTGAAGGGGTTCTTCGAGGACCTGCCGGCGGAACTGGAAGAGGCCGCCGTGATCGACGGGACGACGATCTTCGGGGCGTTCCGGCGCGTGGCGCTCCCGCTGGTCGCGCCGGGGCTCGCGGCCACCGCGCTGTTCTCCTTCATCTTCGCCTGGAATGAGTTCATGTTCGCGCTGCTGTTCACGCGCAGCGACGTCCGCACCCTCACCATCATCGTGCCGAGCCTGGTCGGCGGGCACGAGATTCTCTGGGGACAGGTCGCCGCGGTCGGCGTGGTGGCGATCATCCCGAACATCCTGCTCGCCCTGCTGCTCCAGCGGTACCTGGTGCGGGGGCTCACGCTGGGGGCGGTGAAGGGCTGAGCCGAGGAGGGGGAAGCGCATGGTCAAGCTGGTGGCGTTTCTGAAGCGAAAGCCGGGGATCAGCAAGGAGGAGTTCGCGCGGCGCTGGGTGCAGGAACATACGAAGCTGGCGCGGCAGCTGCCCGGGCTGCGCGGCTATCGCATCAACATCGCCACGCCCCGCCAGCCCGAGGGGATCGGTCCCGAGCCGATCTACGACGGCACCGCCGAACTGTGGTGGGAGAGTATCGAGGCCATGGAGGCGGCGTTCGCCACCGACATCGGCGCCCGCGCCGGGGCCGACGCCGACGAGTTCGCCTCGGTGCGGCTCCACCTGTACACGACCGAGCACGTGATCGTCCGGGGCCCGTGACCGGCGGATCGGAGAGATCGGCAGATGCAGCTGGCGTGCAGTTCCGAGTCGTACAACGATGACCTCAGCGGCGGCCGGCTCCGGCTCGCGGACTGGCTGCGCCTCTGCGCGGAGGACCTGGGCCTCGCCGGCGTGGAGCTGGAGGACAAGCACATCGGGGCGCCCACGCCGGAGCGGCTGACCGAGGTGCGGAATGCCGCGGCGCGCTACGGGCTGGTGATCGTGAACATCGCGTTCATGAACAACTTCGGCGTGGCCGCCGCCGCCGCCCGCCGCGCGGAGGAAGCGCGCACCCGGGACTGGATGGCCGTCTCCCAGCGCCTCGGCTCGCGGTTCCTGCGGACGTTCGCCGGATGGCCGGAGGGCGACCGGGCCGCGCGCTGGCCGGACATGATCGCCTCGCTCCGGTCGGTCTGCGGGGAGGCGGAACGGCTGAAGGTGCGCCTCGTGATGGAGAACCACAACCACGGGGGGTTCGTGCAGACGTCGGCGGACGTCCTGGCGATCCTGGATGCGGTCCGGAGCCCGGCGCTCGGGCTTCTCCTCGATACCGGCAACTATCTCGACGGCCTCGCCTCGATCGAGCGCACCGCGGCGCTCGCCCGGCACGTGCACGCCAAGTTCTCGCGGGTCGGCCCCGACGGGCGCGACGCCGGCGTGGACCACGATACGGTGGCCGCCGTGTTGCGCGCGGCAGGATACGACGGCTGGGTGACGGTCGAGTACGAGGGACCGGAGCCCGGCCGCACGGCCGTTCCCCGCGCCCTGGCGTACCTCCGGCAGGCGCTGGCCTCGTAGGGTGCCGGGCCGTGGGGGCTCAGGTCCGGGTGGGGATCGATGTCGGCGGCACCTTCACCGATCTGGTGGCGCAGCCGCTGGACGGCGGGCCGCTGCGGATGCACAAGGTCCTGACGGACCGCGATCCCTCCCAGGCGGTGCTGGCAGGGCTCCGCGTCCTGCTCCGCCCGGGCGAGGAGGTCGCGAGCCTGACCCACGGCACGACCGTGGCGACCAACGCGATGCTGGAAGGGCGGGGGGCGCGAACCGCTCTGATCACGACGCGGGGGTTCCGCGACGTGCTGGAGATCGGCCGGCAGCAGCGCGATCACCTGTACCGCCTCGACCTGCCGGGCCGGGAGCCCCCGATCGTGCCGCGGGCGCTGCGGTTCGAGGTGACCGAGCGCATCGACCACGCGGGCCGCGTCCTGATCCCGCTCGACGAGTCCGAGGCGCGGCGCCTCGCGGCGCTGCTCCGCGATGAGCGGGTCGAGGTGGTGGCGGTCAGCCTGCTGCACGCCTACGCCAACCCCACCCACGAGCGCCGGCTCGCGGCGCTGCTGGCCGGGGCGGCGCCGCACATCTGCCTGTCCTCGGACATCAACGCGGAATACCGGGAGTACGAGCGGACCCACACAACCTGCGCCAACGGGCTGCTGATGCCGGTCGTGGACCGGTACCTGGCCGACCTGACCGCGGGCCTGGAGGCGACGGGGCTGCGGGCGCCGCTCCGATTGATGCAGTCGAGCGGCGGCATGGCGACGCCCGCCGGGGCGCGGCGGGTCCCGCTGGCGATGCTGATGTCCGGTCCGGCCGGCGGGGTCGCGGCCGCGCAGGCCGTGGGCGCGCGGACGGGGGTGGCCGACGCGGTCACCCTGGATATGGGCGGGACCTCGACGGACGTCTGCCTCATCCGGGCCGGCCGCGTCGAGACGGTGTCGGAGCGCCGCCTGGGCGGCCAGCCCGTGCGGACGCGGTCGCTGGCGGTCGAAAGCATCGGGGCGGGCGGCGGCTCGATCGTCTGGATCGACGGAGGCGGAGCGCTGCGGGTGGGGCCGCGGAGCGCCGGCGCCTTCCCGGGGCCGGCCTGTTACGGGCGCGGCGGCACCGACGCGACCGTCACCGACGCCGGCGTCGTCTTGGGGTACGTCAACCCCGGGGCGGCGTTCGGGGGACTCCGCCTGGATCCTGATCTCGCGGCGGGGGCCGTGGATCGTGTCGCGCGCTCCTTCGGTCTCTCGGTGCCCGAGGCCGCGGCGGGGATCGTGGAGATCGCCAACGCGGCCATGATCCGCGCGATCCGGGCCGTGTCGGTGCACCGCGGCTATGATCTGCGCGGCTGCTGCCTGATCGCCTACGGGGGCGCCGGCCCCATCCACGCCGGGCGGCTGGCGCAGACGCTCGGAATGCCGCGGGTGCTGGTGCCGCGCTATTCGAGCGCGTTCTCCGCCTACGGATGCCTCGTCGCCGGCCTTCGATATGACGTCGTGCGGACCGCGCGTGTCCGCCTCGATCCGGCCGGGCGCGCGCCGTCCGCGGAGGACCCCCGGGGGGCTCGGGCGTCGGTCGCGCGCGAGGTCTGGGAGGGGGTATTCCGCGAGATCGAAGTCGAACTTCTCACCCGGCTCGAGCGCGAGGGGATTGACGCGAACGGCTGCGAGCTGCGGCGTTCCATGGATCTCCGGTATGTGGGGCAGAACTATGAGATCGAGGTGCCCGTGGAGCCGGGTGAGGACGGCGAGGCCATCCGCGGGCGGTTCACCGAGGCGCACCGGCGCGTCTACGAGTACACGACCGACGAGCCGGTGGAAGGGGTCAATGTGCGGGTGACGGTCCAGGTCCCTTCCCCGGTCCCGCCGCTCCCCGAGGGGAGCGATCGGGGCCGCGCGCCCGGGAAGGGCCGCGCCCGATCGGCTGCGGGGCCGGGACGGGAGCGCGGGCGCCGCGCCTACTACTACGGGCACGGCTGGGTGGAGACCCCCGTGTCCCCCAGGGACGAGCTCGCCGAGGACCGGGAGATTCTGGGCCCCGCGATCGTCGAGGACGCCTGGTCCACGATCATCGCCTATCCGGGACAGCGCCTGCGGCGCGACGCTTCGGGCCACCTGTGGATCGAGGCCGCGCCGTGACCGATCGCTCCGGGGCCGGCCACCCGGTGGTGGACCCGGTCACCCTCGAGGTGGTGCGGCACGCCGTCTACGCGATCGCCGAGGAGATGCGGGCGATCCTGATGCGGTCGGCCCGCTCCCCCGTCCTGAAGGAGGCCGGCGACCTCTCGTGCGCGCTCACCGACGCCCAGGGGCGGCTGATCGCTCAGGGGCGCGACATCCCCATCCATCTGGGGGTGATGGCGTTTACGGTCAAAGAGTTCCTCCGCCGCATCCCGGTTGATGCGCTTCACGAAGGCGACGTCTACTTCACCAACCATCCCGAGGTGGGGGGGAACCACCTGCCGGACGTCAAGGCGGTCATGCCGGTGTTCCACCGCGGGCGCCTGGTGGCGTTTGCCATCAACCTGGCGCACTGGCCGGACGTCGGCGGCGCGCGGCGCGGGAGTTACGTCGCGGCCGCGCGCGACCGGTACGCGGAGGGCCTGTGCATCCCGCCGGTTGCGCTCTTCCTCGGCGGCCGCCCCAACCCGGGGATGATGGAGCTTGTGCTCAGCAACGTGCGGGGCCGCGAGGCGCGGGAAGGCGACATCCTGGCGCAGTACGCGGCGAACGCGGTGGCCGCGTCCCGCCTCAGGGACGTCTGCGACCGCTTCGGCGCCGAGGTGGTGCTGCGCTGCTTTGACCGGTTCCTCGATGAGTCCGACCGGCTGATGCGGGCGGAGATCGCGAAGGTGCCGGCGGGCGAGTGGCGCGGCGAGGACTGGCTGGACGACGACGGCGTCGGCGAGGCCCCGCTGCGGATCGCCGTGGCGGTTCGGGCCGCCGGGGACACGCTGACCTTCGACTTTGCCGGGACCGCGCCGGAGGCCCGGGGCCCGCTCAACGCCACGCGGTTCGTCACCGCCTCCGCGGCCTTCTACGCGGCGCGGGCGCTCCTCGGTCCGGAGATCCCCGCCAACGACGGCTGCTACCGCGCGTTCGCCGTCCGCGTCCCCCAGGGGTCGGTGCTCGACCCGGGCCCCGACGCGCCGCGCGTCGGAGGGAACCACGAAACCTCCCAGCGCGTGGTCGACGCCATCCTCCGGGCGCTGGCCCCGGCGCTGCCCGATCGCATCGTGGCCGGCGGGGCCGGAACGTCCGGGCTCGTGATGCTGAGCGGCCTGCAGGACGACGGCCGCCCGTTCATCCTGTACGAGGTGCACGGGGGCGGCGAGGGCGGGAGCGCCGGGCGCGACGGCACGAACGCGATCCGCGTGCACATGAGCAACGTGATGAACACGCCGGTCGAGGTGATCGAGAGCGAGTACCCGCTGCGGGTGGAGTGCTGTGAGCTGCGCCCCGACAGCGCCGGCATGGGCCGCCACCGCGGAGGGGTGGGCCTCCGCCGGGCCTACCGGCTGCTCGGCGAGCGGGGCGAGCTGACCACCATGATCGAGCGGATGCGGGTGCCCCCCTGGGGCGCCTTCGGCGGCGAGGCGGGGGCTCCGTTCCGGGTGACGCTGGAGCGCGGAGGCGAGCGTCTTCGCATTCGCGGGAAGGAGAACCGCGATCTGGTTCGAGGCGATCTCGTGGTGGTGGAGAGTTGCGGGGGCGGCGGCTACGGGCCGCCCGGGGACCGGCCGTCCGATCTGCGCGACCTCGATCTGGCGAACGGTCATATCACGGCGCGTGGGGGGAGGGGGCCGGCGTGAGGCTCGAGGATCGGGTGGCGATCGTGACCGGGGCGGCCAAGGGCATGGGAGGGACGATCTCCGCGGCGCTGGCGGCCGAGGGCGCGCATCTGGTGCTGGCCGCCCGCGAGCCGGGACCGCTGGCCGCGCTCGCCGACACCCTCAATGCCCATCGAAATCCGATCGAAGCGCGGAGCAAAGGTCATCGGCCCGAGGGCTCCCGCCGCCATCTGACGGTGCCGACGGATGTGACGGACGAGCGCGCGGTCGCCGCCCTGGCCCGGCAGGCGCGGGAGCAGTTCGGGCGCATCGACATCCTCGTCAACGCCGCCGGGGTCATCGGTCCGATCGAGACCCCCCTGCACCAGATCGCCCCGGAGGAATGGGATCGGGTGCTCGACGTCAACCTCAAGGGCGTCTTCCTCTGCTGCCGGGCGGTCGTGCCCACGATGATCGAGCAGCGGGACGGCAAGATCATCAACATCGCCGGGACCTCGGGCCTGAGGGGATACCGCAACCGCGCGGCCTACTCGTCGTCGAAGTGGGCCGTGCGGGGGCTCACGCGGACGCTCGCGCTCGAGGTCGGCCCCCACGGGGTCCGCGTGAACGCGATCTGTCCGGGCGTGGTGGAAGGCGGGCGGATGACGACGATCATCAACGAGAAGGCCCGGGTGCGGGGCTGGACCCCCGCCGAGGTGCACGACGAGTACATCCGGGAGATGGCGCTCCGGCGCTTCACCAGGGACGACGACGTCGCCCATGCCGTCGTCTTTCTCGCCTCGGACGAGAGCCGGCAGATCACGGGGCATGAACTGATCGTGGACGGTGGATGGGATGTCTGAGCGCGACGCGCGCCCGCCCGGGCGCGGGGGACCATGACCGTCCCGTTTGACTATCGCGCCCCGGCGACGCTCGCGGACGCCCTCGCGCTGCTGCGCGACCACGGCGAGGAGGCCAAGCCGCTGGCCGGGGGCCAGAGCCTGGTCCCGCTGCTGGCCCTCCGGCTCGCGCGCCCCGCGGTGCTGGTCGACCTCAACCGTCTGGACGAGCTGCGCGCGATCCGCCGCGAGGGGGACGCGCTGGTCGTCGGCGCGCTGGTCCGCCACCGCGCGCTCGAGCGGGGGGACGGCGTGCTCGCGGCCTGCCCGCTCTTGCAGGAGGCGGCCGCGCTCATCGGCAACGTCCGGGTGCGCACGCTCGGCACGATCGGCGGGAGCCTCGCCCACGCCGACCCCGCGGCGGAGTGGCCGGCGGTGGTGCGGGCCCTCGACGGGGTGGTCCTCGTGCGCGGCCCCGCGGGCGACCGCGCCATCCCGGCAGGCGACTTCTTCGTCGGCGCGCTCGTGACCGCGCTGAGGCCGGGCGAGCTGATCGTGGGGGTGCGCCTCCCGGTCCTCGGCCCAGGCGCCGGCGGCGCGGTCGAGGAATTCAGCCGGCGCGCGGGCGATTTTGCCATCGTCGCCGCGGTGGCCGTGGTGGAGCTCGCGCCGGATGGGACCGTGGCGCGCGCCCGCGTGTCCCTCGCCGGCGCGGGGTCGATTCCGCAGCGGCTGCCGGAGACCGAGGCCGCGCTCGCGGGGCGGCGCCCCGATCCCGAGACGCTGCGCGGAGCCGCCTCGCGCGCCTCCGCGATCGAGCCGGAGGGGGACGCTCACGCGTCCGCCGCCTACCGGCGGCATCTGGCCCGCGTCCTGACCGCGCGCGCGCTGGCCAGGGCGGCGGCGGTGGCGGCGAGGAGGGGGGCCGCGTGACCGAGCTGACCGTGGCCTTTACGCTGAACGGCCGTCCGTGCGAGGTTCGCACGGCCGCGCACCGGACGCTGCTGGAAATTCTCAGAGACGACCTCGGGGCGATGGAGGTGAAGGAAGGCTGCGGCGAGGGAGTCTGCGGGACCTGCACGGTCCTCCTGGACGGCGAGCCGGTGAGCAGCTGTCTCGTGCTGGCGCCCCGCGCGGCCGGGTGCCGGGTCACCACCGTGCGCGGTCTGGGTGACGGCGACCGGCTCCACCCCCTGCAGGAGGCGTTCGTGACCCAGGGCGGCGTTCAGTGCGGCTTCTGCATCCCCGGGATGATCGTGACCGCGTACGCCTTCCTCCGAGATCATCCGGCGGCCTCGCGCGAGGAGATCCGCCGCGCCATCGCGGGCAATCTGTGCCGCTGCACGGGCTACACCAAGATCATCGACGCGATCGCGAGCGCCGCCCCGGGGCGGGGCGGCGGGGCGCCGGGGGCCGCGGGTGGCTAGACCGGCCGCACCCCCGCTCCGGGAGCGCCTTCGAGCCGTCGGCCGGCCGCTGCCCCGCCACGACGCGTGGGACAAGGTCCAGGCCCGCACCCTGTACGCCGCCGACTGGCAGATGCCGGGCATGCTGCACGCCGCCGTGGCGCGGTCGCCCTATCCAGCCGCCCGAATCCGCCATATCGACACCGCAAAAGCCCGGGCCCTGCCGGGGGTCGCGGCGGTGCTCCTGGCGCAGGACGTCCCCCACAACACGCTGTGGACGGACGTTCCGGGCCAGACGAGCGAGGTCGGGCCCCTGCGCGCCCGGATCCAGGTGCTGGCCCAGGAGGTCGTCCGGTTTCAGGGTGAGCCTGTGGCCCTGGTGGCGGCGGAGACCCGGGAGATCGCCCTGCACGCCGTTGAACTGATCGAGGTCCAGTACGACCCGCAGCCGGGCGTCTTCGACCCGGAGGCGGCGCTGGCGGCCGGCGCTCATCAAGTTCACGAGGGCGGAAACCTGCTGGCCCGGTGGGCTATCCGGCGCGGCGACCCCGACCGCGCGCTCGCCCAGGCCGATGTGGTCATCGAGTCGGTGTACCGCTGCCAGTTCATCGATCACGCCTATCTGGAGCCCGAAGCCGGAGTCGCCTGGATCGACACCGACGGCGTGCTCACGATCCGGGTCTCCACCCAGGTCATCGAGCACTATCGCGACGTCGCCGAGGTCCTCGGCCTTCCTCAGAACAGGGTCCGCGTGATCGGCCCGTACCTCGGCGGGGGGTTCGGGGGTAAGGAAGACGTCACCGTGGAGGTCTTCCTCGGCCTCCTGGCCTGGCGGACGCAGCGCCCGGTGAAGATGATCTGGTCGCGCCAGGAGTCACTGCTCGCGCGGCCCAAGCGACATCCGTTTATTCTGCGGTACCGCACGGGGGCGGCGCGGGACGGCCGGCTCGTCGCGCAGGCGGTGGACCTCCTGGCCGATTCCGGGGCGTATGCCTATCTCAGCGCCCTCGTGCTCATGTACGCCGCGGTCACCGCCGCCGGGCCCTACCGCGTGCCCCACGTCGCGGTGGACGCGCGGGTCGCCTACACGAACAACCCGCCGACGAGCGCCATGCGCGGGTTCGGCGCGATGCAGATGGTCCTGGGATACGAATCCCAGATGGACCGGCTGGCCCGCCGCCTGGGCATCGATCCGGTGGAGCTGCGCGAGCGCAACGCGCTGGCGAAGGGCGACGCGCTTCCCATCGGTCAGCCGCTGGACACCCACGTGGCCGTCGTCGAGGCCGCCCGCCGGGCCTGGGAGGCGCTCGGCCCGCGCCGCGCGCCCAGCACGCCCGCGCATCGCATCGGGCGCGGGCTCGCCTGCAACATCCAGCCGTACGGCCGCATCGTCTGGCTCCACGACTGGGCGAGCGCCTGGGTGGGGTTCGAGATGGACGGGAGCCTGGTCGTGCGCACCGGGACGCCCGACGTGGGCGGGGGCCAGGCCGCGTCCCTCTGCCAGATCGCCGCGGAGGTGCTGGGGTTGGATCCCGGCCGGATCGCCATCCACATCGCCGACAGCGCGCTGACGCCCCTCGCCGGAACGACGACGGCGACCCGTCAGCTCTACATGTCCGGCAACGCCGTGCTCCGCGCCTGCGAGGGTCTGCGCCGGCAGATCGTCGACGTCGCCGCCCAGCTGCTCGAGACTCAAGCGGACACCGTGGCGCTGGACGCGGGTGACGCCGTCGCCCACGACGGCCGCCGCGTGGGTCTGCCCAAGATTCTGCGAGAGTGCGCCCGTCTGGGGGTGTCGCGAAGCCACCTGGACGTCTACCACGCCCCGGCCGGCGATCCGGTCGACCTCGAGCGGGGTGGAGGCCGGGTTTTTCCCGATTTCACCTTCGGAGCGCACGCCGTGGAAGTCGAGGTGGATACGGAGACCGGCGCCGTCACGGTGCTGCGGCACGTGGCCTGCCATGACGTGGGGCGGGCCATCAACCCGCAGAGCGTGGAAGGACAGATCCAGGGCGGCGCGGTGATGGGGTTGGGGTACGGCCTGATGGAAGAGGTGGTGGTCGATCACGGCGTCAATCTGTCGACGCTGTTTGCCACCTACCTCATCCCGACGTCGCTCGACGTGCCGGATGTCGAACCGATCCTCATCGAATCGGGTGAAGGGAAGGGGCCGTTCGGCGCTCGGGGGATCGGCGAGCCGCCGATCGCCCCACCGGCCGCCGCGGTCGCCAATGCCGTCGAAGACGCGGTCGGCGTGCGCATCACGGAACTGCCGGTCACGCCCGAGCGGGTGGCGCGGGCGCTCGGGCTGCTCGGGGACCGGTAGCAGCCGATCGAAGCCCGTTCAGCTCGGCGCGTGGCCCTTCAGGATCCAGTGGAGGTCCAGCAGGCGGACCGCGTCGACGAACTGCTGGAGATCGACGGGTTTGACGATGTAGCCGCTGACCCCCAGGGTGAAGCACTCCTGGAGTTTTTGATTGTCGCGCGAGGCGGACAGGACGATCACCGGGATCTGCCGCGTGTTTGGGTCCGCCTTGATTCGGCGCAGGACTTCGATGCCGTCGACCTTGGGGAGATCGAGATCCAGCAGGATGACCTTCGGGGTCGCGTGGTCATCGGAAAAGAGGAACTCAACGGCTTCGGCCCCGTCTTTGGCGATCTCGATCCTGGAAATATTGGCCCGCCTGAGCGCGCGGACGGTGATCTCCGCGTGCGCCTGGTTGTCTTCGACCAGGAGGATCTCCACCGATTTGACAGCCATGCGGCTGCACCCCACGGCCCGTGACACGGTCGAACCCGTCGCAGAAACAGAATGCCCTGTAGGCACGCCGGGTAGACGTCGCCTTCCCCTGCGGGGAAAACCTGACCCCTTGCGCGTGCGCAATCCGGGGAAGGAAAACGTCCCCCCCGCGGGGTACGGACGAGACGCGCATATGCGAACCCTCGTCTATCTCGGCCCGCAGCGGATGGAGCTGCAGGAAGCCGCGATCCCTGCGCCGCGCCGCGGCGAGGTGGTCGTCCGGGTGGGAGCGTCGGGCATCTGCGGGTCGGATCTCCACGGGTATCTGGGGAAGAGCCGGAAGCGGGTCCCGCCGCTCGTGATGGGGCACGAGATCGCCGGGACCGTGGAGTCCGTGGGGGAGGGGGTCCGCGACATCGGGCCCGGGACCGCGGTGACCGTCTACCCGTTCATCACCTGCGGGCGGTGCGCGGCGTGCCGCCGGGGGGACACATCCCTGTGCGGGGCGCGACAGGTGATCGGGATCGACCGTCCCGGGGGATACGCGGACTTCGTGGCGGCGCCCCGGGCGTCGGTGGTGCCGGTGCCGCCCGGGATGCCGGTATTCACGGCCAGCTTCGCGGAGCCGCTGGCGAACGCCGTCCACCTCCTCGACCGGAACGCCGCCGGGCTGGTGCGGCGGGTTGCCATCTTCGGGGCGGGGAGCCAGGGGGTGCTGGCGCTCCACCTGGCCCGGCTGCTCGCGCCGGCGGTCCTCGTGTCGGTCGACATTGTGCCCGCCCGGCTGGCGCTCGCCCGCCGCCTGGGGGCGACGGCGGCCATCAACGCGCAGACCGACGACGTGGCCGCGCGGATCCGGGAGCTCACCGGCGGCGAAGGGGTGGACCTGGCGATCGAGGCGGTGGGCAGTTCGGCCACGCGGCAGGCGGCCGTAGCCAGCGTGCGCAGCGGAGGGCGGGTGGCCCTGCTCGGGCTGGGAGAGGAGATCACGCCCCTCCCCGCGGTCGACATTGTGAACCGCGAGATCACGATCCGCGGCTCCTACGCCTACACGTACGACGATTTTGTCCGGGCCGTCGAGTTGCTGGGCGCCGGGCTCGTCCCGGTGGACTGGGCCCGCCCGTATCCGCTCGAAGCCGGCCCGGCGGTGTTCCGGCAGCTGGTGACCGATCCCGGCGATCTGATCAAAGCCGTGCTGACGCCGGCGGCCGAGTAGGAGGGCGGCATGAGCGGGATCTTCGCGCTGTTCAACTTCCGCAGCTCATTGGAGTACCTGCCCGATCTGCTTCGGGGGGCGCTGGTCAGCGTCGAGCTGACCCTGAGCGTGATGGCGATCAGCCTCGTCCTGGGGCTCGTGGTGGCGCTCGCGCGCATGACCCGCCTCCGCCCGGTCCGGGTCGCGGCGACCTTCTACGTGGAGGTGATTCGCGGCACCCCCTGCCTGCTGCAGCTCTTCTACATCTACTTTGTCCTCCCCGCGTTCGGGGTCCGGTTCCCGGCGTTCACAGCCGGCGTGATCGGGCTCACCGTGAACTACGCCGCCTATCTGTCGGAGGTCTATCGCGCGGGGATCCAGGCCGTGGCGAAGGGCCAGCTCGAGGCGGCGCAGGCCCTCGGCATGTCGCGCACGCTGATGATGCGGTTGATCATCCTGCCGCAGGCGATCCGCATCATCGTGCCGCCGCTCGGGAACTACTTCATCTCCCTGTTCAAGGACACGGCGCTCGCGTCGATCATTACCGTGAAGGAGCTGCTGTTCACCGGGCAGATCATCTCCGCCACGAACTTCCAGTATTTCACGATCTTCACGATCATCGGCGCCATCTACCTCGTCCTGTCGTACCCGGGGTCGCTCGGGGTCCAGTACCTGGAGCGCCGGATGAAGATCGGATACCGGCCGCGGCGGGTGGCCCCGGCCGGGCCGCCGCGCGGGGCGCCGGAGGGCGCGGCCTGATGATCCGGCTGGAGCGGGTGAACAAATCGTTCGGCCGCCTGCGCGTGCTCCGGGACGTCTCCCTGGAGGTGCAGAAAGGGGAGGTGGTCTGCATCATCGGGCCGTCCGGGGCGGGCAAGTCGACGCTGCTGCGCTGCATCAACCATCTCGAGGGGATCGACAGCGGGACGATCTACATCGAAGGCACGCCGGTCTACCGGTTCTCGCGTGAGGGACGGCACGTCGTCGACCCCGACCACCGGATCGAGGCGCTGCGGTCGCAGGTCGGCATGGTGTTCCAATCCTTCAACCTGTTCCCGCACTTCACGGCCCTGGAGAACGTGATGGTGGCGCCCATCCATGTCCGGCGCGAGCCGAAGGACGAGGTCCGGCGGCGGGCGCTGGCGCTGATGACGAAAGTGGGCCTGGCCGAGAAGACGGACGCCTACCCGCACGAGTTGAGCGGCGGCCAGCAGCAGCGGGTCGCGATCGCGCGGGCGCTGGCGATGCAGCCGAAGGCGATGCTGTTCGACGAGGTCACCTCGGCCCTCGACCCGGAGTTGATCGGCGAGGTGCTGAGGGTGATGCGCCAGCTGGCGGCCGAGGGCATGACGATGCTCGTCGTGACCCACGAGATGGGGTTCGCGCAGGACGTCTGCGACCGGGTCATCTTCATGGCCGACGGGACGATCGTGGAAGAGGGCGCGCCGCGGCAGATCTTCTCCACCCCGAGCAACGTGCGCACGCGGCAGTTCCTCCAGTCGATCCTCGAGCGAAACACGGAGATGGGCGACACCTCGGGGGGGCTCTCGGCGGGTCCATCCCGGTGAGGCGGAAGGGGGGTGCGGTGCCCGTACGGTGTGGGAGAACCCAGATCGCCAAACCATGAAGGAGGGATGAGCATGCAGGGCAGGACGCGCGGATGGCTGTGTGCGCTGCTGGCCGGATTCTTTCTCGTCGCGACATCGCTGCCGGTCCTGGCCGGCGTCGGGGGCATCGGGGGCATCAGTTCCTTCACCGGCGGGGACGGCTCGTTCAAGCGGGTGCTCCGCGAGGGGATCGTGATCGGGATCGCGGACGACTACCCCTTCACGTACCAGGACTCGAAGACCAAGGAGTTCGACGGGCTCGACGTCCGGATCTTCCGGGCGATCACCAAGCTGCTCGGCATCGAAAAGGTGTCCTGGCAGATCGTGCAGTTCGACGCGATGATCCCCGGGCTCGTCGCGAAGCGCTGGGACGTGGCCGCCGACAACATCCATGAGAACCCGAAGCGGCTGGCGGTCATCGACTTCACCAGTCCGGCGTACTGGTACGGGTCCGCGCTCGCCGTGTACAAGGGGAACCCGAAGAACATCCATACCGCGGGCGACCTGGCGGGCAAGGTCGTGGGTGTGGTCCGTGGGAGCTTCAACCACACCTTCCTCGAGAACCGCAAGGACATCAAGGAGCTCAAGCTCTACACCACCAACGAGTCCGAGTTCGCCGACCTGATCGCCCGGCGCATCGACGTCACGATGGAGGACGACATCAAGGTCGGCCTGTTCATCAAGAACCACCCCGGCGTGCCGATGGAATTCGCCACGGGCTACGCTCCTGCGCTCGAAGAGTACGGGTACGCCCGGTACGGGATCCGGAAGGCCGACATCGACCTCAACCACGCCATCTCCCGCGCCATCGATGAGCTGCGCGGAAAGCGGGATGGGATCCCGAAGATCCTGGAAGAGGGCGGCCTGGGTCTCCGGAACATGTGGTACTGGCCCGTGACCAAGTAGACGGCATGCAGAGGGGGGCGGCTTCCCCAACCCGGGGCGGCCGCACCCCCGCCCCCACGTCCAAGGAGCCGGCATGAAGATTACTCGCGTGGAAGCGATTCCTCTGCGCCTTCCCGACCTGGATGGGACGAGGGCGGACGGCATCCAGGACGACGTGATCGTCCGCGTGCACACCGACGCCGGGATCACCGGCCTCGGGGAGGCCGACGCCTCTCCCGAGGTCGTCAAAGCGCTCGTCGACGCGCCGGTGTCGTGGGCGCGGTCGCAGGGGCTGGCCGGCATGCTCATCGGGGAGAACCCCCTGCACACCGAGCGGCTCTGGGACAAGATGTACCAGGGCACGCTGTGGATGGGCCGGGGCGGCGTGACGATCGAGGCGATCAGCGCGGTCGACATCGCCCTGTGGGACATCAAGGGCAAGGCGCTCGGCCTCCCGGTGCACACGCTGCTCGGCGGGGCGCGGCGCGACACCATCTCCCTGTATGCCAGCATGCTCTTCGAGAAGGACCTCGGCCTGATGCGCGAGCGCGCCCAGCGCCACGTCGCCGAGGGCTACCGGGCGGTCAAATTCGGCTGGGGGCCGATGGGGCCGGATCTGGCGACGGACGTCGCCCTGGTGCGGACGGCCCGGGAGGCGATCGGCGACGCCGCGCTCCTCGTGGACGCCGGAGCGCCGTGGACGGCCCGGGAGGCGATCCGCCGGGTCGACGCGTTTTGGGAGTACCGGCCGTTCTGGCTGGAAGAGGCGCTGGCCAGCGACGACCTGCCCGGGTGGGCGCGCCTGACGGCGGCGGCGCGCGGGATGCGGATCGCGACGGGGGAGCAGGAGACGCTCGCCGGCGCCTTCCGCGCGCTGCTGGAAATCGGCCACGTGGACGTGATCCAGCCGGACCTGGCCCGCGCCGGGGGATTCACGCAGTGCCGGCGGATTGCCGATCTCGCCGTCGCCAATCACGCGCTCTGCGTGCCGCACGCCTGGAAGTCGGGCATCCTGGTGGCGGCGTCGCTGCATTTTGCCGCGACCCTGGCCGACATCCCGTTCGTCGAGTACACGGTCGCCCCGTCGCCGCTCCGCCGCGACCTCATCCGCACCGACGTGCAGGTGGCGAACGGGGTCGCCCGGATCCCGCAGACGCCGGGCCTCGGCCTGGAGGTGAACGACGAGATCCTCCAGCGCTACCGGGTGGATCTGTAAGGAGGAGATGAGGTATGGATGCGATGCAGACGATCCCCCGCCTCTTTCTCGACTTCATGCAGATGCGGGAATTCGCGAAGGATCCGCTGGTCTTTGTCGGCGGCGAGGGGATCCGGCTCACCGACACCGCCGGCCGCCGGTACATCGACGGCCTGTCCGGCGTGTTCGTGTGCAGCCTCGGCCACGGCAACATGCCGGTGATCGAGGCGATGGCCGCCCAGGCCAGGCAGCTCGCGTTCGCCCCGCCGCTGCACGGCACCACGGTGCCGGCGCTGCAGCTGACCGAGCTGCTCCTGCGTCTCGCGCCCGAGGGGGTGGGGGCGGTCAAGCTGCTCAGCGGCGGCTCGGAAGCCACGGAGTCCGCCATGAAGCTGGCCCGCCAGTACCATCAGCAGACCGGGCATCCGCGGAAGTACAAGATCATCAGCCGCTACGGCTCGTACCACGGCGGCACGATGGGGGCGCTGTCGGCCGGCGGCGGCCGGGACCGCAAATCGGTCTACGAGCCATTGGGGGTCGGATTCATCCACGTGCACCCGCCCTATTGCTTCCGCTGCCCGTTCGACCAGACCTATCCGGGATGCGGGCGCACCTGCGTGACCCTGGTGGAGCGGACGATCGAGGCCGAGGACCCCGACACGGTCGCCGCGGTGATCGTGGAGCCGATCTCGATTTCCTCGGCGGGCTTCATCGTCCCGCCCCCCGACTACCTGCCGCGCCTTCGGGAGGTCTGCACCCGCCACAACGTCGTGCTCATCTACGACGAGATCATCACCGGGTTCGGCCGGCTGGGGACGATGTTTGCGTCCGAGTATTTCGCCGCGCCGCCCGACATCACGTGCTGCGGCAAGGGGATGAGCGGCGGCTACGCCCCGCTCGCGGCCATCCTCATCCGCGATCGGATCGCCGACGCCTTCTACGGCGACGCGGACGAGCACCGGGAGTTCCACCACGGGCACACCTACGCCGGCAACCCCGTCGCCTGCGCGGCGGGTATCGCGGCGATCACGCAGCTGATCGAGCGGGGCATCGTCGCCAACGCGCGGCGGCAGGGCGAGCGGCTC
>VBAK01000196.1 GCA_005882275.1 Candidatus Segetimicrobium genomatis | reverse complement strand
CTCCGATCAACACCGAGTGCAAGTATCTCCTGCTCAGGCACTGCTTCGAAACGCTTGCGGCGATCCGCGTTCAGCTGAAGACCGACGCCCGCAACCTCCGGTCGCAGCAGGCGATCGAGCGCATCGGCGGCATCCGGGAAGGGGTGCTGCGGCACCACCGGATCATGCCGGACGGCTACCTGCGCGACTCGGTCTACTACAGCATTCTCCTGGAGGAATGGCCCGCGGTGAAAGCGCGCCTGGAGGCCTTTCTTGGAAAAGACGTTCCCGGCCAGGTGACCGCGCGGTAGAACCGCGGACGCTCGCCAGCTTCATGCCATGAGGACGTACCGCCCTCCGTCGGCCGCCACGATGACGGCGGTCATGACGATCAGCATCAGATCGTAGTGCCAGCCGGCGGCGTTCTCCCCCCAAAAACCGGTGTGCCAGGCGGCGATCTTCTTCCAGATCGCGCCGAGCGAGATGAGCATGAGACCGATCCCGGCAAGCTGCGTCAGGACCCCAACGATGAGCCCGAGCGCGCCCAGGGCTTCGGCCACGCCGAGAAAGACCGTGAAGGGCTTATTCATCTCGATGTTCTTGCTGCGCGCGTCGGGATCTTTGAGCGTGTTCCAGCCACTGGTGAAGAACACCACGCCGACCATCAGCCGCAGCAGCAAGAGACCGATGTCGGTAAACTGCGTAAGATGAAACATCAGACGACCTCCTTTGGTTAGACCCGCAGCCGCGGGTCGAGCGCGTCCCGCAGCCCGTCGCCGAGCAGGTTCATGCCCACCACGGCGACCGTGATGGCCAGGCCTGGAAAGACCGCCGTCCACCAGGCGTCTCTCAGGTATTGCCGGGCGCCGCTGAGCATGGCGCCCCACTCCGGCGCCGGCGGCTGGGCGCCCAGGCCGACGTAGGACAGGCCGGCGGCGATCAGGATGTTGATCCCGACCCCGAGGGTCGCCAGCACGACAACCGGCCCGACGATGTTGCGGAGGACGTGGCGCCCGAGCAGGCGGCCCGTGGTGGCCCCCGCCGCCCGCGCCGCCTCGACGTACTCCATCTGCCGGACCGACAGCGTCGACCCCCGGACCGTCCGCGCGTAGACGGGCACCGCGCCGATCCCCACGGCGATCATCACGTTCACCAGGCTCGGCCCCAGCGTCGCCACGACGGCGATGGCCAGCAGGATCCCCGGGAACGCCAGCAGCACGTCGGTGCCCCGCATGATCAGCGCGTCCCACAGCCCCCCGTTGAAGCCCGCGATCAAGCCGAGCGCGGTCCCGGCCACCATGGCGATCGCGACGGCGACGGCGCCGACCTCCAGCGAGATCCGGCTCCCGTACATCACGCGGCTCAATACGTCCCGTCCTAGTTCATCGGTCCCAAACGGATGGCCCCAGGAGGGCGCCTGCAGTACCAGATCGGGCGCGGGCGCCACGGGATCGTAGGGGGCGATCCACGACGCCAGCAGCGCCGTGGCGAGGAAGACCCCCGTCAGCACCGCCCCGGCCAGCGCGCTCGGGCTGCGAAGCAGGCGCCGCACCAGCGCGGGGTCAGCCATCAGTCATAGGAGATGCGCGGATCGAGCGCGAGGTAGAGCACGTCCACGGACAGGTTCACGAGCGCGTACACGGCGGCGGCAAACACGACGATCCCCTGGATGAGGGGAAAATCCCGCGCCTGGATCGCGCCGACCGCGAAGCGCCCGAGCCCCGACCGGGCGAACACCGATTCCACGATCACCGCTCCGCCGAGCAGCCCGCCGAACTGGAGGCCGATCACGGTGACGACCGGGATCAGCGCGTTCCTCAGGGCGTGATGGAACAGGACCCGCCGGGAGGCCACCCCCTTGGCCCGGGCCGTGCGCACGTAGTCGCTGGGGAGGACCTCCAGCAGGCTCGCGCGGGTGAGGCGGGCCAGCACCGCCGCCGCCTGGGCCGCCAGCGTGACCGCGGGCAGGACGAGCGCCCGCCAGCCGCTCCCACCGGCGATCGGCAGCCAGTGGAGGACCAGTCCGAAGAGCAGGATCAACAGCAGGCCGAGCCAGAAGGACGGCATGGAAATCCCCATTAGCGACGCGCTCATCAGCAGCGCCTCGACCGCCCGGTTCCGCGAGGTCGCGGCGAGCGCCCCGAGCAGGACGCCGGCCGCGACGGCGACGGCCGTCGCCGCGAGGGTCAACTGCAGCGTGGGTGGAAAGCGCTCCCAGATCTCCCCGGCGACCGGCCGGCCGGAGCGGATCGACCGGCCGAGGTCGCCCCGGAGGACGTTGAGCAGGTAGCGGCCGTACTGCACGGGCAGCGGCCGGTCCAGCCCGAGCTCGTGGCGCAGCCGGAGGACGTCGGCCCGCGACGCGTTCTCCCCCAGCATGATGGTGGCGGGGTCGCCGGGGGTGAGGTGGCTCATCAGGAAGACGAGCACCGACACCGCGAGGAGGACCAGGAGCGTCATCCCCGCGCGGCGCAGTGTGTAGCCGATCATCCCGCAGTTCGCCGGCGGGCGGCCGCGGTGGGCGACTCCGCGCGCCGGCCGCGGCGCCTCGCTACGGCTTCACCAGATACGCGTCGCCGAGAAAGACGTACCCGTCGGGATGGATCCGGGCCTCCTTGATGGTCGGCTGGAGCGCGATATAGTTGAAGTTCGTCCACAGCGGCACCCACAGCGCCTTGTCCACGACGTACCGCTGGAGGCCGGCGTAGAGGGCGGCCCGCTTCCTGGTGTCCATGGTCCGGCGCGCGGCCTCGATCATCCCGTCGAGCGTCGCATCCGAGTAGTGGCTGAAGTTGAGGCCGGCGCCGATGTTGACGGAGTCGAACCAGACGAAGAGGATGTCCGGCTCATTGTACGTGTACCCCATGAGCTCCGCGGGGTGCTCGCCCCGCTTGAGCATCTCGAGCAGGGTGCCGAACTCGTACGTCTGAATGTCCATCTTCACCCCGAACGCGCGCAGGCCGGCCTGCATCAATTGCGCGCTGCGGGTCCAGGTATCGATCGGGGGCATGAACACGGTGAAGCTCAGCTGGCGGCCGGCCTTCTCGAGCAGTCCGTCGGGGCCCATGACGTACCCGGCCTCGGCGAACAACCGCTTGGCCTTGGCGGGGTCGTAGTGCGGCGCATAGTCGACGATACCGGGCCAGTATCCCCAGATCGACGGCGGGAGCGGGCCGTAGGCGGGCTCCCCCTGCCCTTCCAGCGCCACCTTCACGAGGACGTCCTTGTCGATGGCGTAGTTCATCGCCCGGCGCACCCTGAGGTCGTTGAAGGGTTCCCGGGCCGTGTTGAACTCCAGGAATAATCCGACGCCCTTGCGCAGGAAATGGAAGACCTCGTACTTCTTGCTGTCGACCAGCCGGGTGACGTCGTGGGGGGGGATCTGGATCTGGCTCACCTCGCCGCTCTCGAACGCCGCGACCTGGGTGGCCGAATCCGGGATGATCCGGAACGTCACCTGGTCGAGGTACGCCGGGCCCCGGTGCATGTACGGCGGGCCCCAGGCGAACGCCGGGTTCCGCGCCAGCGTGATGTGGTGGCCGGAGACCCACTCCTTGACCGTGTACGGCCCTTCGCTCACAGGCGCGCGACCGAAGCCGGCCCCCGCGGCCTCGGCCGCTTTGATGCTGATCGGAGAGAGGCGCGGATCGGTGAGGTTGGCCATGAAGGGCGCGAACGGTTCTTTGAGCGTGATCCGCAGGGTCCGGTCGTCGAGGGCGTCGACGGCGACGACGGGGCCGAGCTGCGCTTTGGCGACCGGGGACTTGGTCTCGGGGGCGAGCGCGCGCACGATCGAGGCCCGGACGGCCGCCGCCGTCACCGGTGTGCCGTCGTGGAAGACGGCGCCGGCCCGGAGCCTGAACGTCCACTCGCGCCCGTCGCCGCCGATCGTCCAGGACTCGGCGAGGCCCGGCACGATGCCGCTCTGAAAATCCTTGGCCAGGAGGGGCTCCCCCACGAACGCGAAGATCTGCGCCGCCACGGCCGCGCCGGTCTTTTGGGGGTCGAGGGTATCCGGTTCCTCGTTGATGGCGATGGTCCACGTGCCGCCGACCCTGTTTTCCTGAGCGTGCAGGGGCCCGGCCCCGACGGCCCAGCCGATCGCCATCGCCGCCGCCGTCAACGTCAACACGCCCGCCGCCGCCCGCCGCATCCTGATCCTCCCCGTCATGTCATCTTCCCGATCAACGACGCGCGGCGCGCATGACGCTCAGTTGGCGCCGGTGTCTTGCGTGGCCAGTTCGTGGCCCGACCTGAGGCCCGCGGGCGCCACGTCGCGGCCGCGTCCCGCTTCTCCGACCACGACGCCGAGCAGCAGCGCTCCGGCGCCGGCCGCCTGCCGCGACCCCAACGTCTCGCCGAGCCAGGCGACGCCGAACCCGACCGCCGCCACCGGTTCGATCGCGAACAGCAGCCCCGCGCGGGTCGGCGACGCCACGCGCTGCGCCCAGGCCTGAGCGATGTACGCGCCGAGCGTCGCGGTCAGCGCCATGAAGAGGATCGCGGCGATCGCCCCCGCGGGCACGGCCGCGGGCCGGGGTTCGAGCCCGAACCCCGGCCCGGCGGCGAGGAGCGCGACGACCGCAACCTGCACGCACGCGAAGGGAGCCGCCGGCACCGACGACGCGACCCGGCCGACCACGATGGTCTGGAGCGCCAGCGCAAACGCGCACCCGAGCACCAGCGCATCGCCCCCGCCGATGCGCTCTCCCTGCCACAGCAGCAGCCACAACCCTGCCGCGGCCAGCCCGACGCCGGCCGCGAGCGCACCGGTGGGAAGCCGCCGCTGCCAGACGAGCAGGATGAGCGGGATGATCAGCACGTTCAGGCCCGTGATGAGCCCGGCGTTGCCCGCCGTGGTGTATTGGAGCCCGACGGTCTGGAGCGCCGCGCCGGCAAACAACAGGACCCCGGCGAGCACCCCCGCGCGCACGCCGGCCGGCCGGAGGCGGCCCCGCTCGCGCCACGCCAGCGGCACCATGAGCGCCGCGGCCGCGGCGAACCGCAGCGCCAGATACTGGAACGGTCCGAGATGCCGAAGCACGAGCTTGCCGAGGGGAAACGTCGCGCCCCATACCATGGCGACGCCGGCCAGCGACGCGTCCGCGGCGAGCACCACGAGCCTCGTGGGCATGGCCCGCTAGAGCACCTTCATCCGCGGGTCGAGCGCATCGCGCAGCCCGTCGCCGAGCAGGTTGAACGCCATCACCGCGAGGAAGATCGCCAGCCCGGGAAAGGTGGCGATGAACCAGGACGTGAGGAGGTAGGTCTGCGCCTCGCCGAGCATCGTCCCCCACTCCGGGGTGGGCGGCCGGACGCCCAGCCCGAGGAAGCCCAACCCCGCGGCGGTGAGGATCGCGGCCCCGAGCTGGAGCGAGGACTGGACCACGATCGGCCCGGCCGCGTTGGGGAGCACGTGCCGGAGCATGATCAACCGGTCTTGCTGCCCGGTCGCCCGGGCGGACTCGACATAGGTCATCTCGCGGACGGTGAGCGTCACCGCGCGCACCAAGCGGACGTAGATGGGCACCGAGGCGATCCCCACGCTGATGACGACGTTGGCGAGACCGACCCCCAGGATGCTGATCAGCGTCAACGCCAGGAGGAACCCCGGGAAGGCGAGGACCACATCGATGACCCGCTGGATCACCGCGTCGGCCACGCCGCCGTAGAACCCCGAGAGCACCCCGAGCGGGATCCCGATCGCGGCGCTGAGCGCCACCGCGAGCACCCCGATGACCAGCGAGATCCGGCCGCCGTACACGACGCGGGTGAGAATGTCCCGGCCGAGCTGGTCCGTGCCGAGGAGGTGGGCCGGCGTCGGGGGATGGAGCGTCAAGTCCAGATTTGCGGCGTCCGGATCGTAGGGGAGGATCACCCCGGCGAGGGCCGAGGCGGCGAGCATGACGAGGAGGGTGACCAGGCCCGCGGCCGCGATCTTGTTCCGGCCGAACCGCTCGAGGATCTCGAGCGGGTGGCGGAACGACCGGTCCCGCGCGGCCTCAGCCGTACTTGATGCGCGGATCGATGTAGCCATAGAGGAGATCCACCACCAGGTTGACGAGCAGGAACGTCAGGGCGAACAGCAGCACCACGCCCTGAATGATCGGATAGTCGCGCGCTTCGATCGAGTCCACAAGGAGCCGCCCGATCCCGGGCCAGGCGAAGGTCGTCTCGGTGAGGACCGCCCCGCCGAGGAGGGTCCCGAACTGCAGGCCGAGCACGGTGACCACGGGGATGAGGGCGTTGCGCAGGGCGTGGCGGTACACCACGGCGCGCTCCACCAGCCCCTTCGCCCGGGCCGTCCGGACGTAGTCCTGCTGGAGGCTCTCCAGCATGCTGTTCCGCGTCATCCGCTCGATGATGGCGATGCTGAACGCCGCGAGCGTGATCGAGGGCAGGATGATGCTGAGCGGCCCGTTGGCCCCTCCCGCGGGCACCAGGTGGAGGAAGACGGCAAAGAGCAGCATCAGCATGAGGCCGAGCCAGAAGACGGGGATGCTCACGCCCGCCAGGGCCAGGACGGTCACCAGGTAATCGACCGCGGTATACTTCCGGGTGCTGACGAGGATCCCGGAAGCGATCCCCAGCGCGCCCGCGACCACGGTCGCGGTGGCCGCCAGGAGCGCGGTCGGGGGCAGCCGGCTTCCGATCTCAGAGGTGACCGGCGCCTGGGTCTTGATAGACTTGCCCAGGTCGCCCTGGAGGAGATGGTCGAGAAAGAGCCCGTACTGCACCACCAGCGGCTTCGTCAGGCCCAACTGGACGCGGATCCGGGCCACCTCGTCATCGGTGGCCAGCAATCCCGCCACCAGCCGGGCCGGATCACCGGGCAGGACCCGGATCATGAAAAACACGATCACGGTGACCCCGAACAACGTCGGGATCGCCGCGGCCGTCCGCCGCGCCGCAAAGCCCAGGAAACCGCCGCTCACAACACCATCCCACCTCACAATATGCCGCCAGCACCCGTCCTCCTCCCCAGGGAGGCGCCGCGCGCCGGGCCGGGATCCGCCGCGCGCTGCCGTCCGCCCCGCAGGAGGCGGAACGGGCGTTGTATAATGCCCCACTGGCGTAGTCCGGAGTCTTCCTTAGGGAGTCCTCATCGCCTCATAGACCGGAGGAGGCATCATGCAGAAGCGCAGCGTCGTGCACGGCCTCGCATTCCTGGCCCTCGGGGCGCTCATCGCCGCGGGCGCGCCGGTCGCCCCCACCCAGGCCCAGCCCGGCCGGCAGGTCCGCGAACTGGTCCTGGTCACGTGGCCCCAGGCCCAGGATCCCCAGCAGTACGAGGCCGCCCGGATCGCCGCCGAGGGCATGCGCAGGCTCGGGCTGCGGGTGACGGTCCGGACCATGCCGTGGGAGCAGCTGGCGGACTACATCTGGTACAGCCGGCAGAAGTGGGACATGACGACCTGGCAGATGGTCGGCCGCCCCGAGCGGTCCGACCCCGACGAGCTGCTGGTGAACCTGTTCTCGTCGAGCACGGCCAAAGACGGCTACAACTTCATCGGCTTCATCGATCCCAAGTACGACGAGATCGCGCAGGGACAGCGCGAGGCGACGGATCTCACCACGCGCAAAAAGCTCATCGTGCAGGCCCAGGAGATCATCGCCGGCGCCCAACCCTACACGTTTCTCGTGAATCCCAAGTCCATCTACGCCTTCAACAACCAGGTGTGGGATCCGGCCACGATCGTCGAGCAGAAGGGGATCGGGATCAAGAACTTTTGGACGTTCGACGGGGCGGCGCCCAAGGGCGCGCAGAAGGACATGGTGCTCAACGCCCAGGACCCGGTGCAGGCGATCAATCCACTCTACATCAGCGGCAAGGTCGACTCCTGGATCACCGAGCTGATCTGGGACAGGCTGGTGCGCATCGGGCCGGACGGCCTCCCGCGGCCCTGGGCCGCCGGCGCCTACAAATGGCTCACCCCGACCACGATCGACGTGACCCTCCGGCCGGGGATGCGGTGGCACGACGGCACCCCGGTCACCGCCGACGACGTCATCTTCTCGTTTACGGCGCCGAAGGGCGGCAAGGTGCCGATGTACCGGCCGTTCGTCGCGAACATCGCGGACATCAAGAAGCTGAGCGCGACGACGCTGCGCTTTACGCTGGCGAAGCCGTCGGCCGCCTTTCTGACCTCGACGCTCGGCAAGATCAACCTGGTGCCGCAGCACGTCTGGGCGCCGATGCTCCAGAGCCTCGAGGGGAAGAAAGAAAACGCCGAGTCGCTCCAGGAGAAGGCGCCGATCGGCTCCGGCCCGTTCAAGTTCGCCGGCTGGACGCGCGGCCAGGAGGTGGTCCTGGAGGCCAACCCGGAGCACTGGGCCGCCCCCAAGATGCGCCGGTGGATCCTGCGCACCGTGTCCAACGTGGAGGCCGCGCTCGGCGGGCTCCGGAACGGGGAGATCAACTTCCTGTCGGATTACCTGGGCGATCCGGCCGTGCTGGCCCGGTTGAGCAGCCAGGACCCGCGCATCACGGTGATCGCGTCGACGGACATCGGCATGCAGTTCATCGCCTACAACGAGCGGCGGCCGCCCTTCAACGACGCGGACTTCCGGCGCGCCCTCAGCATGGTGATCGACCGCAACATGATCCGCCTCGTCGCCTACAAGGGCTACGGCGTGCTGGCCGACTCGCCCGTGAGCCAGGCCCTGGAGTTCTGGCACGCCCCGAACCTGCCGCAGTACGCGTACAACGTCGCCGCGGCCCGGGACCTCCTGAAGAAGGCCGGGTACGAGTGGGACCCCCAGGGCCACCTCCTGTATCCGGCCAGCCAGACGGAGACGCTGGAGGTCGCCCGGTAGGGTCACCGCCTCGCCAGGCCTACGGCGTGAGCCAGGACGTCCGCGGGCTCACCCGCCGGCCCCTCCGAGCGGCCGCAGGGCGATCGCACCGGCCGTGATGACGCGCTCCTCAACCAGGTGGATCGCGCAGCGCCTGGCCCAGATGCTGCTTGTGCTCTGGGTCGTCGCGACGCTGTTGTTCCTGATCTTTCGCCTGATGCCGGGGAACCCGCTGGCCGCCTACATCGATCCCAACTTCACGGCCGACCAGCAGCAGGCGCTGATCCACGAGTTCGGGCTCGACCTGCCGCTCTGGCAGCAGTATCTGATCTTCCTGCGGGCGTCGGCCGCCGGCTCCATGGGCCAGTCGTTTTTCTATCACGCCCCCGTCGCGCAGCTCGTCTGGGAGGCGCTGCCCAACACGCTGATCCTCGTCCTGGGGGCGGTGATCATCGCCTTCCTCATCGGCGCCACCGCCGGGGCGTTCCTGGCCTGGAAGCGCGGCACGGCCCTGGAGACGGCGGGCATCTCGCTGGCCCTGGCGGTGCGGGCCGCGCCGGAGTTCTGGGTGGGCATGATCCTGCTCGCGGTCTTCTCGTTTTCCCTGCGCTGGTTCCCCACGTCCGGGACCGCGAGCCCCGGCGCCCAGTACGCCTCGCTGTGGCGGCAACTGACCAGCCCGGACTTCCTCCGCCACCTCGCCCTTCCTCTGGTGACGCTCGTCCTCTACCTGCAGGGGCTGCCGCTGCTCCTGATGCGGAGCAACATGCTGGACGTCATGGAGGAAGAGTTCATCGTCATGGCGCGCATGAAGGGCCTGCCCGAGCGGCGGATCCTGCTGCGGCACGCCGCGCGCAACGCCCTTCTCCCCGTCGTCACCGCCTTCGCGCTGGTCGTCGGCTACAGCCTCCAGGGCTATGTCGTGGTCGAGAACGTGTTCAGCTGGCCGGGCCTGGGCCGCCTCCTCGTCAAGGCCGTCGCCGCCAAGGACTATCCCCTCGCCCAGGGCGCGTTCCTCTTGATCGCCGCGCTGGCGATCTTCATGAACCTCGCGGCGGATCTGTTCTACACTTGGCTGGATCCGCGGGTCTCGTATGCGAAGCGGTAGCGTCGGCGCCCTCCCGCGCCCCGGCCAGACGTGGGCCGGCTGGCGCCGCGCCGCGGGCACCCTGTGGGGCGTCCTGCAGCACGACCGGTTCGCGTTCGCCGGCATCGTGATCTACGCGCTGTTCGTCCTGATCGCGTTGAGCGCCCCCCTCCTCACCCCGTACGATCCGCAGCAGACGATCATCAGCGGGGACCAACTGATGGCCAACCGCCCTCCCAGCCGCGCGTATCCGCTGGGGACCACGAACGTGGGGCGGGACATTTTCGCGCAGCTCGTCTACGGGGCGCGGCCGGCCCTCGCGGTGGGCTTCGTGGCGGCGTTCTTCGTGGCGCTGATCGGCACCAGCATCGGGATCGTCGCGGGATACTACGGCGGGTGGCTCGACGCCGTGCTGATGCGCCTGGCCGACGTGGCGTTCGGCATCCCGTATCTGCCGTTCGTCATCGTCCTGGTGGCGTTTCTCGGCCCGAGCCTCTGGAACATCGTCCTGACGATGGCGCTGCTGCTCTGGAAGGACACCGCCCGCGTGGTGCGGGCGCAGGTCCTGACCCTCCGCGAGCGGGGCTTCGTCGAAGCCGCGCGCGTCCTGGGCAGCTCTCCCCGGCGGCTGATGCTCGTGCATCTCGCGCCGAACGTCCTGCCGATCGCGCTGCTCTACGGCTCGCTCGCGGTCGGCTGGGCGATCCTGACCGAGGCGTCGGTCAGTTTCCTCGGGTTCGGGGACCCGGCGCGGATCTCGTGGGGGTACATGCTCCAGGACGCCTATATCTCGCAGGCGCTCTCCGGCGGCGCGTACAACTGGTTCATCCCGCCCGGCGTCTGCATCATGCTCGTGGTCATGGCCGGCTACTTCATCAGCCGCGGCTACGAGGAACTGCTCTTCCCCCGCCTGAGGCGGCGATAGTGGCCATCCTCGCGCTGGAGGACCTGCGGGTGGAGTACCGGACGGCGCGGGGCACGAGCGCGGCCGTGGACGGCGTCACGCTCGAGGTGCGGGAAGGCGAGGTCCTCGGCCTCGTGGGCGAGAGCGGCTGCGGGAAGACCACGCTCGGCCGGGCGATCATCCGGGTGCTGCCCAGGAACGCGCGCATCGCGGGCGGCAGGATCGTCTTCGACGGCGTCGACCTGGCGGCGCTGCCGGAGGCCGAGATGAACCGGTACCGCTGGCGATCGATCGCGATGGTCCCCCAGGCGGCGATGGACTCGCTCGACCCGGTGTACCGGCTCGGCGATCAGTTCAACGAGGTGCTGATGGTCACCGGCGCCCTCAGCCGGACCGACGCGCGCCGGCGGTCGCTCGACCTCTGCGACCTCGTCGGACTGGACCGACGGCGGTTGGGGAGCTACCCGCACGAGCTCTCCGGCGGCATGAAGCAGCGCGCCGCGATCGCCCTAGCCCTGGCGCTGCGGCCGCGCCTGCTGCTCGCGGACGAGCCCGTGACCGCGCTCGACGTCGTGGTGCAGCACCGGATCCTCAAGCGGCTGCGCGCGCTCGCGGCGGAGCTCTCGCTCAGCGTGATCCTCGTCACCCACGACATCTCCGTCGTCGCCCAGACCTGCGACCGGATGGCCGTGATGTACGCGGGCAAGATCGCCGAAGCCGGCCCCACCCCGGACGTCTTCGCGCGGCCCCGCCACCCGTACACGATGGGCCTCGAGAACTCGTTCCCCAATCTCCTGCGCCCCCAGGAGACGCTGATCCCCATCGAAGGCGTTCCCCCGGACCTGCTCCATCCGCCGCCGGGCTGCCGGTTCGCCCCGCGCTGCCCCTTCGCGATCGACCGATGCCTCGGCGAAAGCCCGGCCCTGCGCGAGCTCGAGCCCGGCCGATGGGCGGCGTGCCACCGCGCCGAGGAAGCCGGAGCGCTCAGGATCCAGTCACAGGAGGCCGAGCGGTGGCGCGTCCCGGTTCCGTGACCCAGGCACCGGCTGAGGCGTCCGTCGCCAACGGACCGCTGGTCGCGGCCGAGGCGGTCCAGAAGTACTTCCCGCTCCGCCGGGGGCTCTTCGCCCGCGCCGCCCCGGGGGAATATCTCCGCGGCGTCGACGGGGTCTCGTTCGCCCTCCCGCGGGGATCCTCGCTCGGGATCGCCGGCGAGAGCGGATGCGGCAAGACCACCCTGGCCCGCCTGCTGCTGCGCCTGATCACCCCCACGGCGGGCCGGATCCTCTTCGACGGGGTGGACCTGAGCGCGCTCGACGGCCCCGCGCTCCTCGCCTTCCGGCGCCGCGCGCAGCTGATGGTCCAGAACCCCTACGAGGCGATCAACCCGCGCTTCACCATGGAGCAGGCGCTGGCGGAGCCGCTCGTCATCCACGGCATCGGCACGCGCGAGGACCGGCTGGACCGGGTGATCGCGGCGCTCGCCCAGGTGAACCTCCGTCCGGCGGACGCGTTTCTCGACAAGTACCCCCACCAGCTCTCGGGGGGCCAACTGCAGCGCGTCGGGCTGGCGCGCGCGCTGATGGTCGACCCGATCTTCCTCGTCGCCGACGAACCCGTGTCCATGCTGGACGTCTCGGTGCGGGCGGGGGTGCTGAACCTCATGAAGGCGATCGCCCGGGCGCGGCA
>VBAK01000195.1 GCA_005882275.1 Candidatus Segetimicrobium genomatis | reverse complement strand
ACGTGCGGGTCCTTCATGATCGCGAGTACGCGCTCGCGGCTCAATCCTCCTCCGAGTCCGTCGGCGGCATCCGCGAGGCCATCCTCGTGCAAGGCCCCCGTGATGATCACCGTGGCGGCCATGCTGAGCGCGACTGCAACGCCCGCGGGAAGCACGGCGCGTACCAACAGGTAGATCGCCGCCCCGGCGGCTCCGACGAAGGCGCCAATCAGAGGCAGGTAACGGATGGCTCCTTCGAGAGTCTCTTGCGCATGGCCGGTGCGACCCGGGACTCGCAAGCGCGTGAAGTATTGAACCGCTGCAAGCAGGCGGAGCCTCTCCCGGCCGAGAGCCCCGCGCAGCGCTTCGAATGCCGCCTCCATGTCAGGCGCGCTCGAGGTCTGCAAACCAGTAGACCTCGCTTCCGTACTCGGGCGGGCCGACGTAGCGGCGACGTGTCCTCACGCGAACGTCGACCGGTCGGGTGAACCTCGGGGCGTGCGTGACGAAGGTGTGGAACTCGCCGTTCTCACCGCAGGCGTCCACTCCGCCCGGCAGATCGCGAATGAACGTCTCATCGTACGCCCGGCCGCAAAACTCCTCGGGAAGGAAGCGGGTATTGATGCACACGCAGATCGCCTTCATTCCGCGGGCGAGAATCTCCGCGACGACACGCTCGCGGGCCCAGTTCCAGAGCGGCAGTCGCGCCGCGAGGCCCGCCCGCCGGCAGACCTTCTCCTCCCATTCGCGATGCGGCAACAGGTCGATGTCGCCGAAGATTGCCTGTCCGATCCCGGCCTCGCGGGCGTGCTCGAGCTCCTCGACGAACACGCGCTCGTAGGTCGCCCAATCGGCCCGTGGCGAGCGCAGCTCGAGTCCGAGCGCGGCGGCTTGATCGGCCAGCAGCTCGAGTGGCAGGGCGTGCGAGCGGCTGCGATCGGCGTCCGGCTCGAACACCGTGAGGAGACGCGTCACGGGGATTCCCGACTCGAGGGCCAGGTGCAAGGCGAGACAGGAGTCCTTGCCTCCGCTCCAGGAACAGAGCGCCGGAAGGTTGGCGGCGCTCATGCGCTGCGCTCGCTCACGCCCGCCTGCTCGAACGTCGCCATATCGGAGTAGAGCGCGAGCGCCGCGCGCAGCAGGCAGAGTGCGAGCGCCGCGCCGCTCCCTTCCCCGAGACGCATGTCGAGGTCCAGGACGGGCTGCACCTGCATGATCTGGAGCAAGGCGCGATGCGCCCGCTCCGCCGAGCAGTGACCGAAAACGCAGTAGCCGAGGAGCTCGGGCGCCATGCGGGACGCGAGCAGCACCGCCACGGTGACGGTGAACCCGTCCACCAGAACGACCATCCGCGCCCGCGCCGCCGCGCGCGCCGCGCCGACCAGCATCGCGATCTCGTAGCCGCCGAATTCCGTCAGCAGCTCAAGGGGCTCGCCGGGCGGTGCGCATCGGGCGCAAGCCGCGCTGAGCAGCTCGACCTTGCGCGCCAGGCCCCGATCGTCCAGGCCCGTGCCGCGACCCACGCAGTCCGGGAGCGCCAGCCGCGTCAGTCCGTGCATCAGCACCGAAGCGGACGCCGTGTTGCCGATACCCATCTCGCCCAGGACCAACGTGTTGCTGCCTCGGGCGGCGATCCCATCCACGATGAGCTCGGCGCGCGCCAGCGCCTCACGGCATTCGGCGGGCGTCATGGCCGACTCGAAGCCGAAGTCACGCGTCCCGCGGCGCACCTTGGCATCGATCAGGCGCGGATCCGGCGCGATGTGCGCATCGACGCCGGCATCGACTACCGTGAGCGAGAACCCCTCGCGCCGTGCCAGGACGCTGATTGCGGCTCCGCCCCGCACGAAATTCGCGACCATCTGGGCGGTCACCTCCGGCGGGTAAGCGCTCACGCCACGACGCGCGATGCCGTGATCGCCGGCGAACACCAGCGCGTGCGGAGCCGACAGGCGCGGAGCGACGCTCCCCTGGATCGCGCAGAGCTGGGCAGCCAGCGCCTCGAGCCGCCCCAGGGAGCCGAGAGGCTTGGTGAGGGAGTCGAGCCGCTCGAGCGCGAGCGCGCGGCTTGCGCCGTCGGCGGGAACGATGCCCCGATCGGAGTCAGAGTGGGTTGCGCTCATGACGATCCCTTGAGCGTGAGGGGCAATCCCGCGACGAGCAGAACCACCCGGTCCATTTCGGCAGCGACCCGACGGTGCAGCGCGCCGGCACAGTCGAGGTAGCGCCGGGTGAGCGCGCCGACGGGCACGATGCCGAGGGAGGTCTCGTTGCTCACGAGAATCAGGCCGCCGGGCAGCTGCGGGAGCTTCGCGCACAGTGCCTGCGTCTCGCGGTCCGCGAGCGCCTCGTCATCGGCACAGAGGAGATTGCTGATCCAGAGGGTCAGGCAGTCGACGATCACGACCCGCTCCGGGCGGCAGGTCTGCCGCAGTGTCTCCGCCAGGCGGACGGGCGTTTCGATGACCGACCAGGCCGGGGGGCGACGAGCGCGGTGCGCCGCAATCCGCGCGGCCATCTCGGCATCGCCGGCCGTCGCGGTCGCGACCACCGTGACCTCTCGCCCGTCCGCGCGGGCGAGACTCTCCGCGTAGAAGCTCTTTCCCGAGCGAACGCCCCCGAGTATGAGCGTGCGGCGAGTCATCGGCTTCGTGCTGCGCGTCAGGCGTGTGCCGCGGGTTCGCGCCGGCGGGTCACTGCGGCGGGGCGCAGCCACTTGGCAGCGTGTGAGACCACCACGGCGGCCGCGACGTACAGGAGGCAGTGCGCGACGTAGGGCGGGAGATAGCGGATCAGCACCTGGCGCGAGTATTCGGCGAGAGGCAGATCGGGGAATTGACCGGAGAGAAAATAGAAGCTCCCGCTCGATATGAGAAACGCCACCCCTGCGGCTATCCCGGCGGTAGTCAGGACTGCGGTTGGGCGGCGCTTGCGCGCGAAGCGCCCGGCGAGCCACACCGTCGCGTAGGTCGGAATGAGAAAGAGGGAGGCGGGCGTCGTGCAGTAGGCATTGATATCGCCCGTGACCACCCAGGCATCGACGGCGGCCGCGAAACCTAAGGCAATCGGGAGCCAGAGAGCGGATCGGTTGAAGAGGCCGAGGAGAAAGAAGACGGCAATAGAGGCGTCCGGGAGCGGGTGTGAGCCACTCTGGCCGGCTCGCGTGAGCACCATCGCCCAGACGAGTCCGAGCGCGCCCAGGGCGTCGCGGCGATTCAGAGAGCGGCTATCGGCGGCCGCGCTCAGCGGCCTGAGCATCAGGTTTTTGAGGTGAGTTCCGGTGTTCATGGGGTGTCTCCGGGCGCGATACCGTGGTAGCGGACGGTCAGCAGGTAATTGCGACGATCCTGCGGGTAGTACAAGGTGAGCTCGTAGCGGCGGTCGGTGAGGTTTGCGGCCTTGGCCTGCACGCTCAAGCGGCGCGTGGGACGCCACTCGACGAGGAGGTCGGCGGTGCTGTAGCCCCCGAGCGGCGCAGCGTTGGCGAGATCATCGAAGCGCGGGCCCGCGACGTTCACCCGCCCGGCAACGCGTAGCCGGGCGCTCTCGTGCGCCAACTCGAGGCGTGCGGTTGCCTGCGCGCGGCCCGGCAGGAGGTTGCCGTAGTTGGGGGAGCCTCGTGTGCGGTTGCGGGGATCGAGCCAGCCCAGGGTGTAGGCCGCATGCCAGGCGCCGAGCGTCCTCGCGCCCTGAGCCTCGACGCCGCGGATGCGCGCCTCGTCGGTGTTGGCGGCAATGAAGCTCGAATCGAAGCCGATCAGATCGTGCACGCGTGTATCGAACGCGTGCAGCGACCAGGCGCCGGCGGCCAAGCGCTGCTCGAGACCGACTTCGGCCGTGCGCGAGGTCTCCGGACGCAGCGCGGGATTCCCGAAGCCCGGAAAGTAGAGATCGTCGAAGCTCGGCGCTCGAAACGCGCTCCCGAACGAGGCCAGGAGGTTCAGCCCCCGGTCGAAGCGCAAGCCCCAGGCGAGGCTGCCGGTCGAGCGCTCTCCGAACTGCTGATTTCGATCGTGCCGCGCGCTGACTGACCAGTGCTGCCGCCCGAGCGCTGCCTGATAGATGCCGAAAGCGCCGACGATCCGGCGCGCAGTGACCGGAAACGGGATATCACTGGAGAGCTGGTCGCGAAGATAATCGGAGCCCAGGCTGAGAAGCTGCCGGGCGGCGAGTTGCCAGTCGGCTTGCACCGACGCGCTGTCGCGCGTGGTGTCGAAGCGCGAGCCCGGAGTGATCACGAGATCGAGACTTTCCTGCGCCTCATCCCGCGATTGGCCGACCAGAGCCGTGAGTCTCAGCGTGGCGGTGGGCGACCAGTGCGCGCCGACGGATGCGGCCTGCTGGAGGAAGTCCTCGTGATTGCTCGCAAGTCCCGCGTAACGAGTTTCGCCCTGCGCGCGGAGCGCCGAGGCCTCAACGTCCGCCTCATCGGAAAGCTCGTACTTGAGGCGCGCTGATTGCGATGCGTTGTGATAGCCGTCGGGCGTCGGGTCGAGCACATAGCAGCCGCCGCCGGGTGGATAGGGGACGCCGCGGCAGTTCGGGTAGCCATCGCTGCCGAGATAGCTCGCCGAAAGGCTGTAGCCGAGCCGCTCTGCCTGGCCTGAAAGCGCGCCGGCGTAGCTCTGCGTCGAATGGCTTCCGGCCGCAGCGCTCGCTTCGGACCGGAATCCATCCGCTGGATGGCGCGTGAAGATCTGGATGACGCCTCCGATGGCCTCGGAGCCGTACATGCTCGAACGGGGTCCGCGCACGATCTCGACATGATCGATCTGATCGACGGGGAGGTACTGAAAGGCCGTGGTGCCCAGGCTCACCGATCCCATTCGGATCCCGTCCACCAGCACGAGCACTTCCTCGGCCTCCGTGCCGCGGATATAAACGGATGAGACTTTGCCGAGGCCCCCGTTGTTGTTGATCTGAATCCCGGCCTCGCCCTGGAAGAGCTCCTCGAGCGACAGCGCCTGGCGTCTCGCGATTTCCCGGGAATCGATGACGGTGACCGCGGCGAGGGTCTCCTCGGCGAGCTCCGGCGTGCGGGTGGCCGTGATGACGACCGTGCCCGACCCGAGGTCCGAAGCGCCCTGCGCGAGCGCCGTCACGTTGAAACCGGCGAGCAGCAGACCGAGACCCGAGCGCTGCCAACCGAGCGCGCGATAGACGTGAAAGTCCACGGACCTACCCCCATGCACCCACCGTGCATGCGCCGTCTGAAATGACCCGGTTGGGTAGGAGCCGGTACGGAAGGGTCAGAGGGAAGAGAGACCGATCCGCATCGCCGTTGCCCACCGCAACACGTGCCGCCACGTCGCAGGCCGGTCTACGGACTCGTGAGAGGGGTTTCCCGTCGAGTCGCCTTCCCGTGCTCGTGCACAGTGGCAAACTGACTCGACTTTGCTCACCTACCGTTGCGGGGGCAGTGCCGGAATTGCCCCGAGGGGCTCACCGGCTTCCCGTTTCACTCGCCGGCATGCCATGCCGGACGAGCACCTGAACGCACCTTTAGCATCCATCAGTTTTTGGCGGACGTCAACGGGTTGCCGGAGCGCGTCGTTTCCGGTCAGGGCGCACCCGGCATCTTGTAGACGCCATGCACCGGCTGGTCGAGCCCGTTGCCCTTGAACACGTTGGCTTCGAGAATGGGCGTGGCCTTGAGTCCGCCGTTCGGCTGAACCACGTCGAGCAGCCGCAGCCCCGCGCTATGGCTGTCCAGAACCTGATTGCGCTCGAGGCGCGGGCTGCCGCCGATGACCGTGATCCCATCCCCGGTCGTGCCCGTGATGAGGTTGCCCCGGATCTGGGGCGTGAGCGAGCCCTGGGTCAGGATCGAGACGATGCCGAAGCCGTTGTGCGACAGGGTGTTGTTTTCGACCGTCACGTCGCTGTCGCTCATCATGATGGCGACCTTCGGGTTGTTGGCGAGCGTGTTGTGCGTGAGGTGCACGCTTTTGCCCGCCGTCACCGAGAGCGCGGTGCCGCCCGAATCGCGGATCTCGCTATCCTCGATCCGTGCGGCGCCGCTCAGAATCAGGATGGCGGAGTCATGGCTTCCCAGGAAGCGGTCCTTGTGCAGGAAGGCGGGTTGATTGGCGATCACCACGCCGGACGCATTCCGCTCGAAGACGCCGTCGATGATCCGCACGGGCTCCTGCGGGCGATTGCCCTCCGGGCCGGGATCGGGGGCAGTGGCGCCCTTGCCCGCGGCGGCGACGGACCAGATTCCGGCGCGCGTGTTGTCACGAAACACGCCGCCCGAAACGGTGAGGTCGCGCACCCCCGTCTCGGCTATGACACCGGTCTCGTCCCGCTCGAAGGTCGAGGCGCGAATCGTACAGCCCCGCGCCGCGGCATTGACCAGGATCCCGGCTTTGGAGTCGCCGATGATCACCGAGTCGAGCTGCACATCGGCCGCGTTGACCAGGATGGCCGTGCCGTGCGCGTGCACGATGTGCAGTCCCTTGAGCGTCGAGCCGGGGCTGTTGATCTGGAGCACCACGACGCTGGCCAGATGGTCGGCGTCGAGGGTTCCCGAATCCGCTGCGGCCTCGATATCGACACCGCGCGGGTTGATGAGCGCCGGCAGCGGGGTGGCGAGCGCGATCAGCTTGGCCGTGACGAGAATGTGGGCGCGGCCCGAGAGGCGGTCGGCGGCAAGGATGGCCTCGCGCAGCGTCTGCGGGCCGGCGTCCCGGGCGCTCGAGACGACCAGCTCCGGGGCCGCGGCCCGTGCCGGGGCGCCGTTGGCGTCCGGATTGCGCAGCGTCACCACGGCGGCGAGCAGCAGCAGACTGAAGGAAATCGCGACAGCTGTTTTTGATGGTTTCATGTCAGGGCCCCCGAAACGCCCAAGCCCGCCGCGGAGAGGTCCCACAGCGCAAACAGCCGCGGGTCATTCCCGCAGCAGCTCGGAGGCCGAGATAGACGAGGTATCGGTATGCTCCCAAGGGACTCCTGCACGTGATCGTAATCAGCTGCGCCAGGCGTGTCACGAACAGAGTGCCGCGCCCCTGATCCGACCCCTGACGAGCGCTACGGCGGGGTTCTCGAGGGTCGCTTTGCGGGTGAGATAAGTGCCTGTGCTCACATGCCCGTAGCCAAGGAGCGGCGGAGGCAGCCGCTTACTGCATCGCAGCAGTCGTGCGAGACGCCCGCCATTCGTTGCGGCCTTCGGTCGCCGCGAAGTCCGCATCGCCGACACGGGGTTCTGCCCGATCGTGCCACGGACACCCTATCATTGAGGTATCTGTCGCCGACCCCTGGGAAATCCCGGGGCCAGGGGCGCGGATGTACGGGGACCTCGAGTCGTGGCCGATGGGATAGAACTCCATGCAAACGCGCATTCTCTTGAAAACCACAATCGGCCCGGTCGCTGACGACTGGAACATCGGGCGTTTCTCGCTGCTCGCGGAGCATCTGCGGGGGCGGACCGATCCGGCGGGCGCGAGCCTCTATCACGTGGTCGCGCGCGATCGCATCGAGCACAGCCAGGGCCACGATACCGACCTCGAGGAGGCCGCTCGGGGTGCCTATGACCAGTTGTGGCTGATTGCGGTCGACGCCACGGGCGCGTTGACGCAGGTCGATGTCGGGAACATCGGCAGGTTTCGCCACGGTGGAGGCGGAATTCTCCTCACCCGCGATCACCAGGATCTTGGCGGCTGCCTCACAAAGCTGGGAGCAGTCGGGGCAACGCAATTCTTCCAGACCGTCAACCCGGATCCGGATGCGTCCCGCCGCTGCCGGGACGACACCGAGACACCATCGATCAGTTGGCCGAACTTTCACTCCGGCTCAAACGGTGATCTTCAGACGATCGACGCGGTCGAACCCATTCATCCGCTGATGAGAGCGATTCCGGGACAGGCGATTCGCCGCCTGCCGGCGCATCCGCACGAGGGCGCGGTCGGCGTTCCCGGCGCGCTGCAGGAGAGTGCGCGGCTCGTGGCCCGGGGGCGAAGCGCCACGACTGGCGCGATATTCAACATCTGCGTTGCGGTCGACGAGCCGGGCATGGGGCGCGCCGTTTCGGATTCGAGCTTCCACCATTTCTGCGATTACAACTGGGACCCGCGCAAGGGTTGTCCGAGCTTCGTCGACGAGCCTCCTGGAGACGAGGTACTTGCGACTCCCAACGCTCTGGACGACGTGCATAGCTACGTCGGCAACATCGCGGCGTGGCTCGCGGGGAATATCTGATCCGCGGCCGGCGCGCGGGCGCCGGTTACGGCTTGGCTCTCAACGCCGCCTTCGCGAGCGCGTCGAGCTGCGTGACCGCAGCGCGCGTGACGCCGAAGATCTGGCGCCGCCGCCGCCCGAGGGCGACCCAGGCCTCGAGTGTGGCGATGCCTTCGGCGCGCAGGCGCTCGAGCAGCGGGAGGGGCAAATCGGCTGGCAGTGCGTGTTCCATGTGGGCCAGTTTTCTTAATTCGGGGCGTTTGCCAAGCGCGATTTAACATCATCTGGTGACAGCTCCTGATTCAGTGACGCGCTTCGCGCCTGACGCACTCCCCCCTCTGAGTGAGCTTGCGAGACGCATTCGCTCATGAATTCAAGCACTTGGAGGGCAACCGAGCGGTCCAGATCTGCCGTTTCGTGACCCGCCTGCTCAGCCGTGGTGGCACGCCTCGGTGCCATTGCCCTCACCGCCATACGCGTCGTGGTATCGGATCCAGGAGTCCTCGCCGGCGGCCATGCTGTTGCCCTTGTCCTCCTGGCGGCCGAGCGGAGTCCGGTCGAGCAGGTGGTACATGGAGAGGAGCATGTCCAGACCTCGAAAGTAGGTCGAGTAGCTGTGAAGAATCAGCTCGTCGTGGCGGAAGAACACGCTCAGACCGGGCAGCTCCCCGCGGAAATCGAACCTTCCGTAGTTGTAGACAGTGGAGCCTCTGTCGGGATCCAGGGTGACGTGGTAGTCGTAGTTGAAGTCGTTCTTGAAGGACGAAACCCAGGGGAAGTTCCATTGCATCCGCCTCTTGAACGCTTCGATCTTAGGTATAGGCGCGCGCGAGACGGCCGCAAAGGAGGTGTCCCGGGCGGCGAGATGGATCAGGCCTCCCGCGAGGTTGTCCATCACGCAGGAGCAGTGCTTGCAGGCGGTGTTCCGAGCCGGATCGAACATCAGGTGATACACGATGAGCTGACGTCGCCCTTCGAAAAGCTCAACCAAGCTCACCGCGCCCTGCGGTCCCTCGAATACATATTCCTTCTCGACTCTCACCATAGGGAGGCTCCGCCGGGCCTCGGTCAGCTCGTCGCGCTCGTGGTCGAACTGCTTTTCCCTCGCAAGGAGCTCCTTGCGCGCCACCAGCCATTCCTCTCGCGTCACGATTTTTGGAAGACTCATCTTTCTTTCCCCGGTCATTCGGCCACGCGCTCTTTCCACATCATGGCCTGCGAATCCCAGTCGATCGGCCCGCGGTGCGACGGCTCAGGTGAACCGCGACGGCAGCAGCGTTGCGCCGGTCTCGAGAAGGGACTTGAGGTTCGAGAGAATCTGTGGCCAACCGCTGGATACGGCACCGATGAACTTGGAGTTCTGCTTCTCGATGCCGTGCGTGACGGTCAGCTTGACGGCGTCGCCTGCCGGCTCGAGCTCCATCGTGCACAGCGACCATCCCTCGGCCTTCAATTCCGGCGTCATTTCATGGCGCCAGCGGATCGCAAGCCGTCGCGGTCGCTCGAACTCGACGATCTCGCCGGCGTCGGCGAGACGACCATCGGGAAGCTTGAGCTTCCAGGACCCTCCCATCCTCCAGTCGGCTTCGGGCCGGACCCCGAGCCAGTACTGCTGAGCGAATTCCGTGCTCGTAAGAGCCGACCAGAGTCGCTCGGGAGTCGTGCGGATATAGGTGACATACACGAAACGGCTCGCGGGTTCCTGGGTCATTCGTCGTCTCCTTCGAGATGCTTCTTGAGTGCGGAGAGTGCGCTCAGGCGTCGTTGCTCAAACTTGCCGATCCAGCGCTCCGCAATGTCGTTGAGCGGCACCGGATTGAGGAAATGGAGCTTCTCGCGCCCTTGGCGCTTCCAGGCGACCAGGTTCGCTTCGTGCAGGATCGCCAGGTGTTTCGCGACCGCCTGCCGCGTCATGTGCAGTCCCCGACAGAGCTCGCCCAGTGTCTGCCCGTTGCGGGTATGCAGGCGGTCCAGCAATTTGCGGCGACTGGCGTCGGCGAGAGCGCGAAACACGGCATCGTCATCCATTTCGTAACACGGAACCGTGCGGTTACCTATAACTATAGGCAACCGGATGGTTCCCTGTCAAGAGCTGCGACGATCAGCTCAGCGTCTCGCGAGCGAACGGCCGTGGACTGCCTGCCGGCGCGAGAGGGCCGGCGCGTCCTCTAGCGCGGTGCCGAGGTGGCGCGGCAGTGGGTGGCGAGCGGAAGCGAGTGCCCGGGCACGTGATTGCGCAGGCCCGATAGCTGCATACTCCGTCCCCGGCTCTCCCGGGGGGGCGATCAGTATGGCAACGGTCATCGGGTGGCTCGAGCATGTCGGCGTCACATTCGTGTTCCTGTTCGTTCTCGTGGAACAAGCCGGACTCCCGCTTCCGGCCTATCCGCTGCTGATCATCGCCGGAGCCTGGTCGGCGCAGGGCGGCGCGCCCTATGCATACATCACGGCAGTCGCGGTCGCCGCGTGCCTGATTGCGGACCTCGGGTGGTACGTGGCGGGACGCCGTCTCGGCACTCGCGTGTTGCGCGCGATGTGCAAGCTGAGTCTGGAGCCCGACTCCTGCGTCTCGGACACCGAGCGTATGTTCACACGCTTCGGGACGCGGGTACTGGCGTTTGCGAAGTTCGTTCCCGGGCTCGGCGCCGTGGCCACCGCAATGTCGGGAGTCGTGGGAGCGCCGCTGGGCGGTTTTGTGCTCTACGACCTGATCGGTGCGACGCTCTGGGCTGGCGCAGGCATCGCACTCGGCGTCATCTTTCACGACGCCGTCGACAGCGTATTCGCGGAGCTCGCGACTCTCGGCCGGCTGGGAGCTATCCTCATCGTGGGGCTCTTCGCGGCTTTCCTGACGTTGAAGTGGTGGCGACGCCATCAGTTCTTCCACGAGCTTCGAATGAGCCGCATATCGGTCGAGGAGCTCTCGCGTCTGCGGGAGGAGGGCCGCCCCCTCATGGTGATCGACGCGCGGCCGAGGGAGAGCCGCGCCCGAGACGGGATGATACCCGGAGCGGTCGCCGTCGAAACGCTCGAGCAAGACGCCACCGGAGTCCGTAACCGCGGCGAGGTGGTCGTGTACTGCGCATGCCCGAACGAGGCGACCGCGGCGCGAGTCGCGAAGCGACTCATCGCCATGGGCTTTCACCCCGTTCGGCCGCTCGCAGGTGGTATTCATGCCTGGCTCGATGCCGGCCTCGCCATCGAGCGGCCGGGGGTGAGCCTGTGATTGAAATCCGACCCGTTCGACCGACCGACTACGATGCCTGGCTTCCGCTGTGGGACGGCTACAACGAGTTTTACGGCCGCGTCGGCGCGACCGCGCTCGATCCGGCGATTACGGAGACGACGTGGAAGCGGTTCTTCGACCCGGGCGAGCCGAGCGCTGATCGAGGGCGTCTATGCCGAGGCCCGTCGGGCCGGCTTGAAGCGGGTGTACTGGCAAACCCAGGAGTCCAATACTCCGGGCCGTAGACTCTACGACCGCATAGCCAGGCACCACGGGTTCATCGTCTACAGCGGGGACGTCTGAGGTCCTCACTCACGGCCGCCATCGCGCCCATCAGTAGTTCTCGGATCAGCTGGCAGCGGAGTGATCGCCGCGGTCCCCGGCGTAACCACGGCGATCCTCGGCGCATTCTGCCGAGCGCCCGCTCCAGCCACGTGCACCGGGCGTACCGACGCGAATCCCACGATCAACGTGGCCGCTAACCCAAGAAGAAAAAAGAGCAAGTTCCTCATTTCGCATCACCTGCTGAGCTTTTGGCGGCGTCACTCGGTTTCCAGTCTCAACTCTCTCAGGCGATGTCGTGGAGACGATTTCACCGGGCGGTCCGGTGGTTTCAGCTGCAACACCTGCCCCTCCGACGCTCGGGACTGTTTCGATCGAAACGCCGCGCACCGGGGGCGACATACGCCGTTTACCGCTCCCGCGCAGAGTCGGCGCAACGACCGAGGGCGGTCGATGTCCGCGGAGACGCTCATGAACAGGAACCGATGGCTCGCTCGCGCCACATCAGTGCTGATCGGCGTCGCGCAATTGACGGTGCTC
>VBAK01000114.1 GCA_005882275.1 Candidatus Segetimicrobium genomatis | reverse complement strand
CCTGCTGCAGACCTATTACAATACGCTGGCCCGCAAGGACGGGCCGGGACTGGCGAGACTGTACGCGAAGGCCGTTCAGCAGGAAGCCGAGATCTACCCCGAAGGAATCGGGCTCTTCCAGTGGGTGCTCAGCGACTCGCTCAGGATGATCGCGAACCCCAAGTTTCGCATGAAGCCGTTCCAGGGCACCAGCCTGCAGTTCTCCGTCGACGGGCAGGTCGTCACGGTCACGAGACCGGACATGTCCCCTCTGGTGGAGAGCGCGCCCATGGGGGCCGACGGTGCGGGGGCCCAGCCCGCCTCCCGGGTGGAGGGCGCGGAGGCCGAGCCGAGCCTCAAACCGACGAGCCTGTCGTTCAAGCGGTACGACGGACAGTGGTCCCTGGCGCTGCCGTTCGGTTTCTGAGCCTGCTTCGCCCGGCGCCCCGGATACGCACGCGCCTTGACATTCCCCCCCGCGCCCCGTAGCATGATGACAACGCGACGACGGAGCGGGAGTACGCTCGACCGCCGACTCGAGTCCGCGCGATCGGACCAGCGAGCCGGGATAGGGTGCAAGCCGGCGGGGGCGGCGGGCGGAACATGGCTCCGGAGCCGCGCGCTGAACGACGGGCCGCAAGACCGGCCGGCAGAGTAGGCGCGCCGCAGGCCTGCGTGACGGGCCGTGGGTCCGGATCATGGGTGGCGATTCGGGCCTGTTGAGGCCCGCGAGATGCGGGCGCAGGTGGGTGGTACCACGAAGGCGGCAGCCTCTCGTCCCAGGGACGGGAGGCCGTTTTGCTTTCGGCGCGGACGCCGCGAGGCCCGGCCGCGCAGCGGGGAGGGCACATGGAACCCTTTTACGTCACCACACCGATCTACTATGTCAACGACGTGCCGCACATCGGGCACGCCTATACCACGCTCGCCGCGGACACGATCGCCCGGTGGAAGCGGCTGGCCGGGGCCGACGTGTTCTTCCTCACCGGCACGGACGAGCACGGGGTGAACATCGAGCGCAAGGCGCGCGAGGACGGCGTGTCCCCCCAGGAGTGGACCGACCGCATCGCGCCACGGTGGGTGGCGCTCTGGAAGCGGCTCGGCATCTCGAAGGACGACTTCATCCGGACGACCGAGCCCCGCCACATCCGCGTCGCGCAGCAGCTGTTCCAGCTGGCCTACGAGCGCGGCGCGATCGACAAAGGGACCTATGAGGGATGGTACTGTCCATCGTGCGAGGCGTTCTACACCGAAGATGAGCTGCTGGAGGGGCGGCTGTGCCCGATCCACAAGCGCCCGGTGGAGTGGACCGCCGAGGAGAACTACCTCTTCCGCCTGAGCCGGTACCAGGACTGGATCCTGCACAAGATCGAGCGCGAGCCGGAGTTCATCCAGCCGGAGAGCCAGCGGAACGAGATGCTCAGCCTGATCCGCGGCGGCCTGCGCGATCTCGCCGTCAGCCGCCTCTCGGTCAAGTGGGGGATCCCCGTCCCGTTCGATCCGGCGCAGACGATCTACGTCTGGATCGAAGCGCTGATGAACTACCTGACCGCCATCGGCTACCTGGACCATCCCGAGCGCTACCGCCGGTTCTGGCCCACCGTGCACCACCTGGTCGGCCGGGACATCAACCGATTCCACTCGGTGATCTGGCCCTGCTTCCTCGAGGCCGTGGGACTGCCGTCCCCCCGGCAGGTGTGGGCGCACGGCTTCTGGACGGTGGACGGCGAGAAGATGAGCAAGACCCGCGGCAACTTCATCGATCCGATCGCGGAGATCACGCGGCTGGCCGAAGCCAGCGGGGCGCAGTGGGACGTGGCGGCCGACGCGTTCCGGTATGCGCTCCTGCGCGAGGTCCCGTTCGGGCAGGATGGGGATTACTCGCACGCCGCGCTGGTCCACCGGTTCAACGCCGACCTCGCCAACGACTTCGGGAACCTGCTCAACCGGACCCTGCCGCTCGTCGCGCGCCACTTCGACGGGCAGATTCCCGCTCCGGGCGCGCCCGAAGGGCCGGACGGCGGCCTGCGGAAGGCCGCCGAGGAAGTGCCCGCGGCCGCAGGCGCGCGGATCGGCACGTTCGAGTTCACCCGGGGGCTGGCCGAGATCTGGCGGCTCTTGGGGGTGGCCAACAAGTATATCGATGAAGCCGCCCCCTGGTCGGCGCTCAAAGCCGGCAAACCGGCCCGCGCCGGCGCCATCCTGTATAACACGCTCGAAGCGCTCCGGATCGCGACGGTCCTGTTGACGCCGGTGCTGCCGGCGGCCACGCAGCGGGTGTGGGATCAACTGGGGATCCCGGCCCCCCTGTCCGCGCAGCGATTGCCGGACGCCTCCCGCTGGGGCGGACTGCCCGCGGGCGCACGCATCCGGCAGGGGGCTCCGCTCTTCCCACGTATTGAGACCCGCCCGGCCGCGCGGATCCCATCGACAAAGGAGGGGGCGGAATGAGCGAGATCACGATCGACGACTTCAGCAAGATCGACCTTCGGGTGGCCGAGATCCTCGAGGCGAAACGGGTGGCCGGCGCGGACAAGATCCTGGAGCTCCGGATCAAGATCGGCGACTCCACGCGCACGCTGGCCGCCGGGATCGCCCAGCACTACGCGCCCGAGACCCTGATCGGCCGCAAGATCGTGGTGGTCGCGAACCTGCAGCCGCGCCGCGTCCGCGGGGTGGAATCGCAGGGCATGCTGCTGGCCGCGAGCGACGGCGCGCGGGTCGTGCTGCTGGCGCCCGACACGGACGTGCCGAGCGGCAGCCGGGTCTCTTGAGGAGCCGCCGAACCCCAACCGCGCTCCACCCGTAGGACTGTGAGAAAGGAGGCGGTCGCTGTGCGCGCAGCCCGGATCGCGGCATTCCTGCTCGCGACGTTCTTCGCCTGTGGAGCACCGGCCGGCATCCCGCGGCCCGCCATGGCGGGGGCCAATGACATCTACGTGGGAGGCGTCTGGGTGCTCAAGATCACGCGCGACGCCTCCGGGTACACCGCGGAGCAGCGTGTGTTGGAGGTCGAGAAGCGGATCACCGAGGTGCTCAGCACTCCGGCGTTCCGGAAGAACGGGGTCGTGATCACCGCCCGCAAGAGCGGGACCTCCGCGGTGGTCGTTGCCGGGGACATGAACGTGATCACCGTGACGCCGCAGGACGCGACCGGAACGGGCAAAACCACCCTCGACCTGGCGCGTCAGGTCGCGCTCCGGTTCGCGGTGGGATTGAGCCACGCGCTGCCGGACGCGAACGTCCACGTGTTCTAGCGGCTCCGCCCTGCCCTCCTCGGTCGCCTCCGAGAGAGATCTCGGGTACGATATGTACTGCCCCGTCCGGTCGCACGTCCCACTCCGCGCGGACGCGTTGCTGGGGAGCCGGGGAGGCGGGTGCGCGGAGGGAACGCCGGCCCCAGCAAAGAATTTGGGGTCCGACACCCACGGAGGATGGCCCGGTGTTCACGGCGCTCACCGATGCTCAGGCGTGGCTGGCGGTGGTCATCCTGGTGGCCGCGCTCGTGCTCGCCGTCACCCTCTTCGCCGGCACCCGCGCCGTCAGATCCGGCCGCGCGCCGGCGGCCCAGGGGGCGATGGACGAAGCGTCGCTCCTCAGGGAACTGTCGGCGATCGACACGCGGCTCACCGCGCTCGAGGAGGGCATCGGGCGGGTGGCCGAAGCGCTTCCCCGGGTCGTGCAGGGGGTCGGCGTCGTTCGCTACAATCCATTCCCGGAGATGGGCAGCAACATGAGCTTCAGCGTCGCGTTCCTCGACGGGCGGGCCAACGGCGTGGTCGTGAGCGTGCTGACCAACCGCGAGGGATCGCGGGTCTACGGCAAAGCGGTCGAAGGCGGGACCTCCAGTTATCCGCTCTCCGAGGAGGAGCGGCAGGCCCTGGCCCTCGCGCAAGAGAACCGCGCCTAACGCCGCCTCCGGGCCGCCCACCGTGGTCTCCCCCTCCAGCGAATCCGGGTGAAGGAGCTGCGATGCGGTTCCGAGATCGGCGGGACGCGGGGGAACAGCTCGCCCGCCAGTTGGGCCCGCTGGGGCTGGGGGCGGCCACGGTGCTGGCCATTCCCCGGGGAGGCGTGGTCGTGGCCGATGCCATCGTCCGTGCCCTGGGCTGGCCGCTCGACGTGATCATTCCCCGCAAGCTCCGCGCGCCGCACAACCCGGAACTGGCCTTCGGCGCCGTGACCGGGGACGGCACCATCTACCTGGACCCGCGGCTGACCCGCACCCTCCACATCGCGGATGACTACCTCCGCGACGAGGTCGTCTTTCAGATCGCCGAGATTACCCGGCGCCGGCTCGCCTACCGCAAGACGCGGCCGGAGCCGGATCTCAGGAACCGCACGGCCGTGCTCGTCGACGACGGGCTGGCCACCGGCGCGACCGCAATCGCCGCGGTCCGGATGGTCCGCCACGCGCTCGCCCGCGAGGTCGCCGTGGCGATCCCGGTGGGCCCCCCCGAGGCCGTGCGCCGGCTGGAGGGCGAGGCGGACAAGGTCATCTCCCTCCTGCGGCCCTTGGAGTTCGTCGCGGTGGGCGAGTTCTACGAGGACTTTCAACAGACGGGCGACGAGGAAGTCGTCGCGTGTCTCGAGCGCGCCTGGAAGCGGGCGCAGGCGTCGTGACCGATCCGGCGCTGCGGCGCACCCCGCTCTACCCCGCCCACGTGGCCGCGGGCGCGCGGATGGTCCCGTTCAGCGGGTGGGACATGCCCGTACAGTACACGGGCATCATCGAGGAGCACCGCGCGGTCCGCGCCCGCGCCGGCCTGTTCGACGTGTCCCACATGGGCGAGTTCGACATCGCCGGGCCGGGCGCGCTGCCCCTGATCCAGGGATTGGTCACGAACGACCTGGCCCGCCTCGCGCTCGGCCAGGCCATGTACACACCCATGTGCACGCCCGAGGGGGGCATCATCGATGACCTCCTCGTCTACCGGCTCGGAGACGACCACCTGATGCTCGTGGTCAACGCGGCCAATACGGCGGCGGACCTGGCGTGGATCCGCGATCACGCCGCGGGGAACGTCCGGGTGACCGATCGCTCCGACGGCATCGCCCTGCTGGCGCTGCAGGGCCCGCGGGCGCAGGAGATCCTCCAGCGGCTCACGCCCGCGCCCCTCGCCGACATCCGCTACTACTGGTTCCAGGACGAGGTCCCGATCGCCGGCCGCCGGGCGCTGGTCTCCCGCACCGGGTACACGGGCGAAGACGGGTTCGAGGTCTACGCGGATGCCCGGGACGCCGTCCACCTGTGGGACGCCATTTTGGCGGAGGGCCGGCGCGACGGGGTACTCCCGGCCGGCCTGGGGGCGCGCGACACGCTCCGGCTCGAAGCCGGCCTCCTCCTCCACGGGAACGATATGGACACGACGACGACCCCGCTCGAGGTCGGCCTGGGGTGGACGGTCAAGTTGGCGAAGGGCGAGTTCGTCGGCGCCCCCGCGCTCCGGCGCCAGAAGAGCGAGGGCGTGACGAGGCGGCTCGTGGGGTTCACGCTGCAGGACCGGGCCATCGCCCGCCACGGGCATCCCATTCGGGAGCACGGCGCGCCCATCGGCCGGGTCACGAGCGGGAGCTACGGCCCGACGGTGGAGAATAGCATCGGGCTCGGATTCGTTCCCTTAGCATACGCCGAGCCGGAACGGCGCCTCGAGGTGGAAATCCGCGGCCGGGGCGCGCCGGCCGTGGTGACGAAACTGCCGTTCTATAAGCGGCAGGCGGCGGGACGTCCCGGCTAGCGCCGCAGGCACGCCGCGTGACGGGAGGGGTCGTGTACCCAAAAGATCTGCGCTATTCGAAGGAACATGAGTGGGCGAAAGTCGAGGGCCGGCGCGTCCGCGTCGGCATCACGCCGTTCGCGGCCGACCGTCTCTCGGACGTCGTCTACGTCGAGCTGCCCAAGGTCGGGGCCGACGTCGCCTTCATGCAGCCGTTCGGGGTGGTGGAGTCGGTGAAGGCGGTGAGCGACCTCTACTCGCCGGTCTCCGGCAAGGTCTCGGAGGTCAACGAGGCCCTGCGCGATCGGCCCGAGATCATCAACACCGACCCGTACGGGGCCTGGATGATCGTCGTCGAGCCCCGCGACGTCGGGGAGCTCAAGCAGCTGATGGACGCCGATGCCTATCTGGCGCTGATCGGGGAGCAGCGGTCGTGAAATACATCCCCGTCACTCCCCCGGAGCGCGAGCGGATGCTGCGGTCCATCGGCGTGCGCGCGGTGGACGACCTGTTTCGCGACATCCCGGAGGAGGTCCGGCTCCGCGGGCCGCTGGACCTCCCGCCGGCGCTGCCGGATCCCGACCTGCTCGCGCACGTCCGCGGGCTGGCGGGCCGCAACGCCGACTGCGATCGCCTGACGTGTTTCCTGGGCGCCGGCGCGTACGACCATTTTGTCCCGAGCACCGTGCCCCATCTCGCGCTCAAGCCGGAATTCCTGACCGCCTACACGCCGTACCAGGCGGAGCTGATGCAGGGCGAGCTGCAGGCGCTCTGGGAGTACCAGAGCCTCATGTGCGAGCTGACCGCGATGGACGTGGCCAACGCGTCCATGTACGACGGCGCCAGCGCGACCGGGGAAGCGGCGCACATGGCGGCCGACCTGACCCGGCGGACGAGGGTGCTCGTCAGCACGGCCGTGCACCCGGAGTACCGCCAGGTGCTGCGGACCTACACGAGCCACCTCCGGATCGCCGTGGAAGACCTCCCGGCCCAGAACGGGGTGACGCCGCCCGAGGCGGCGGAGCGCGCGCTGGGCGACGATGTGGCCGCGCTCATCATCCAGTCCCCCAACTTCTTCGGCTGCCTCGAAGACGGTCAGGCGCTGGCGAAGATCGCCCACACCCGGGGCGCGCTGCTCGTCGTGGCGATCGCCGATCCGATCAGCCTCGGCCTGGTGCGGCCTCCCGGCGAGTACGACGCGGACATCGTCACCGGAGAAGGGCAGGCGCTCGGCAACGCGCTCAACTTCGGCGGCCCCTACCTCGGCATGATCGCGACGCGCGAGTCGTTCGTCCGCCGCCTGCCGGGCCGGCTCGCCGGCCGGACCGTGGACACGGAGGGGCGGCCGGGGTACGTCCTGACCCTGCAGACCCGGGAACAACACATCCGCCGGGCCAAGGCGACGAGCAACATCTGCACCAACGAAGCGCTGAACGCGCTGATCGCGGCGGTCTACCTGTCCACCCTGGGCCGCCGGGGGATCCAGGACGTCGCCGAGCTCAACGCGCGCAAGGCGCATTACGCCCGGGAGCGGATCGCCGCGCTCCCCGGGTACCGGCTCGCGTTTGCGGCGCCGGCGTTCAACGAGTTCGTCGTCCGCTGCCCCCTGCCCCCCGAGGAGATCAACCGGCGGCTGCTCGGCGATCAGATCCTCGGCGGGCTTCCGCTCGGCCGGTTCTACCCCGACCTGCGCGATGGCTGGCTCGTCTGCGTGACGGAAACGCGCACGCGCGCGGAGATCGACCGGCTGGTCGGCTGCCTGGAGGCCCTCCAATGAGCGCGACGCGTCCCCCGTCGCCGGCCGCGGCGTCGTCCACGTCGGCGCCTCCGCTGGCGAAGCGGCCCGTGCCCGTCATCTTCGAGCGCGGCGCCCCCGGCCGGGTGGGGTACAGCCTCCCGCCCAGCGACGTTCCCGACGTGGCGATGGACGCCATCATCCCGTCCCGCCACCGCCGCGCCCGCCCCGCGGCGCTCCCGGAAGTCAGCGAGCTCGACGTCGTGCGGCACTACACCGCGCTCAGCCACCGGAACTACTCCATCGATGAGGGGTTCTACCCGCTCGGATCGTGCACGATGAAGTACAACCCCAAGATCAACGAGGATGCCGCGCGGCAGGCCGGCTTCGCGCGCCTCCATCCGTATCAGCCGGAGGAGCTGGCGCAGGGCGCGCTCCAGCTGCTGTGGGAGCTCGAGCACGACCTGGCCCAGATCAGCGGCATGGACCGCGTGACCTTCCAGCCGTCCGCCGGCGCCCACGGCGAACTGGCGGCGCTCTTGATGATCAGCAAATATTTCGCGGAGCGCGGGGAGCCCCGCACGACCGTCGTGGTGCCCGACTCGGCGCACGGCACCAACCCCGCGTCGGCGGCGATGGCCGGCTACGAGGTCGTCGAGGTGAAGAGCGACCGCCGAGGCAACATCGACCTGGAGGCGCTGCGGGCCGCGCTGGGCCCGCACGTCGCGGCGCTGATGCTGACCAACCCGAACACCCTCGGGCTGTTCGAGGAGCAGATCCTCGATGTGGCCCGCGCCGTGCACAGCGTGGGCGCCCAGCTCTACCTGGACGGGGCCAACTTCAACGCGATCCTGGGGATCACCCGGCCCGGGGATCAGGGGTTCGACGTCATGCACTTCAACCTGCACAAGACCTTCACCACCCCCCACGGAGGGGGCGGCCCCGGCGCCGGGGCGGTGGGCGTCCGGGCCCACCTGGTCCCCTACCTGCCGGTCCCCACGGTCGAGCGGGACGGCCGGCGGTTCGCGCTCGACTACAACCGGCCGAAGACCATCGGCAAGGTCCGGGCCTTCTACGGCAACTTCGGCAACCTGGTCCGCGCCTACACCTACATCCGGACGATGGGCCCGGCCGGGCTGCGCGCGGCCGCCGAGACGGCGGTCCTGAACGCCAACTACGTGCTCAGCCGCCTGCGGGAGCACTACGACCTGCCGTACGACCGGATCTGCAAGCACGAGTTCGTCCTCTCCGGCCGCCGGCAGCGCGACCGCCACCACGTCTCCACCAAAGATATGGCCAAGCGCCTCCTCGACTACGGCTTCCACTCGCCGACGATCTACTTCCCGCTGATCGTCGAAGAAGCCATCATGATCGAGCCGACCGAGACCGAGAGCCCCCAGACCCTCGACGCCTTCGTCGACGCCATGATCGCCATCGCGCGGGAGGCCGAGACGGACCCGGAGATCGTCCGGACCGCGCCCCACGAGACGCCGGTCACGCGGCTGGATGAGGTCACGGCGGCGCGCCGGCCGGTCCTGAGGTGGCGGCCCTAGGCCCCCGCGGTCCTCGTCGCTTCACCGGAATGTTGCCGCCACTCTGAACGAAGTTTTCCGGAAGAGCGCCGGCGGCGGCCTCTTCCCCGGAGCCGCGGACGCCGTCCTGAGGTCTTGTCCTCGATCCAAAAGGGCATATCACCCGGTGGGGAGTGGGGCCCAACCAAAAATCACCACCGGGAATCACCAGTCCGCTCCACAGCACTCATAAAAATCATCATCGGCGTCCGGCCACCGGGCTCCCTCCCCAGGCTCCACCCGGCAGATCGTCGTCTGTCGTCTGGCAAAAAAGGGCACTAACAGTGTTGGGGGGAGGGGTCCCACCGGTCGGCAGATCGGCGTCATCTTCTCCGCCGCCGGCCAGACGCTTACCGGTAGACGTGGCCCAGGCGGGGCTCCCCAACGGACTATTGCGTTCTAGCAGGGGAGGCTGCTCTTGAGGGCAGCAAGACGAGCGGCATTCAGGCTCGCACGCACCGCCACCCGGTGGAACGGCGCCCCGGCAGGCACCACGATAATCGAGTACGCCGTCGCCCTGGCCATCGTCGCCATCGTGCTCAGCCTCGCCTTTGGCTGGCAGGGATCGATCACGAAGCGCCGCCTCCAGAACGCCGCCTACCTCCTTGAAGGGGATCTCCGCTTCACCCAGCAAACCGCCGTCGCCCACGCCGGCGCCGGGCCCCAGGCCGAGCTCTGCCTGCGGCCTGATGGGTACGACATCTACCCGGTCGTCTACCAGGATCCCATCGGGCGCACCTCGCCCGCGGCGGGGGGCACCATCAAGCGCGTGAACGCCGGCGCCGAGTACGCGAACGGAATCCAGTTCACGCCCGACGCGTCGGCCGCCTCCGCGTGCACGGTGGACCCGTCGCGCCAGGCCATCGTCTTCCTGGCCACGGGGACGCCCAAATTCCCCGATACCACCTCCCACTCGGTGGGGGTGGCGCTCGGAGGCCGGAGCATGACCGTGATCATTCAACCCACGACGGGCATGACGGCGGTGGGCCCGTGAGGCTCCGCCCGGGGAGGATTGGACCGCTGCGCCGCGCTCGCACGGGGGAACGAGCCCAGGGCGGATTCAGCATGATCGAGGTGCAGATGGCCATCCTCATCCTCACGGTGATCTCGCTGGCGTCATGGGGGACGATCAACAAGACGCTGGCCATGATGGGGAGCAAGCCCCAATGGTCGAGCCAGAAGACCGCGCGCCTCTGGACGATCGCCAGCAGCTGGACGCAGGCCGAGCTGGAGTACGCGAAGCAGCTCGGGTTCGGGGTCGCGTGCGGGACCCCGCCCTGCACGATCTGGGTGCGCACCCCGGCCCCCGGGACCGTCGAGGTCTCGACCGACGGCTGCGCGACGTGGTCCGCCAGCAACCCGCCCTTCTCGGAAGGGCCCGCGCTGCCCGGGGATTTCCCGTGGGGGCGGATCGTGATCACCACGGACCCCAATACGCCGACGGATCCGTACAGCGGGGCCAGCTACCTCCAGGTCGTCGAGGTCGACATCTTCCAGACCCAGCCGACCTGCGGCAGCCCGACCCCCTATCTCACCGCGTACACCTCGGTGGGGATCCGGTGAGGGCCCCCGGCCGGCCGCGTCCGCTCCCCGGCGGGCGCGATCGCGGAGCCGCGCTGTACGAGGTCCTGATCGCGCTGGTCCTGATGGGGCTGGTCTCCCTCGCCGTGTTCGCGGCGTTCAAAGCGGGCGATACCGCATGGGCGACGAGCGTGCAGTTCGTCGCGGAGCAGCAGAACGCCCGCATGCTGCTCAACACCGTCTCGCGCGCGGTCCGGATGGTCGGCTACCAGTACACCGGAGGCAACCCGCCGGTCATCGACGGCCAGTCGAGCAGTCTCGCGTTCTACGCGGACATCGATGGGGACGGCACGATCGAGTGCTACCGCTACTACCTGAACGGCACCACCGTGTACGAAGCGGTCGTCCAGGGGGCGGCGTGCGCCTCCTCGATCCTGACCGCGGCGGGCGCGCCGCTCACGGCCGCGAATGAAGCGCAGTCGCTGGCCGTGAACAACCTGACCTTCACCTACTACTCCGCCGCGGACCTCGGGGGGGCGCTCCTCAGCGCGCCCCTCAGCACCGGCAACGCCTACCTCGCCCGCCGGATCGATGTCTCGGTCACGGTCCGGGGCGTGAAATCGGCGGGTCCGCCGTTCACCATCGCCACGCAGGCCGTCTTCCGGGTCGGGAGGTAGAGAGGCTGATGCGACACGGCCGGGGTCGCCCGCTGCGGGCGGCGCACGCATCCCAATCGGGCATGGTGCTGATCCAGGTGATCGCCTTCTCGATCATCCTCGCGATGATCACCTTCGCGCTCGTCAGCCTGACCATCAGCGAGTACGCGACGGTGACCGCGGCCGACAAGGGCATGCGGGCCCTCTACATCGCGGATGCGGCGGTGGAGCGGGCGATCACCGTGCTGCGCGCCGACAAAGACTGGAACGACAACGCCTCCGACACCACGGGGGCCGAGAAGAACATGAACTTCAACCAGACCACGTGGCTCCCGAAGCAGCCGCTGTACGACAAGTTCCAGGCCGGGGGCGCCGGGAACGTCGAAAACGTCGCCTACCCCGCGGGCGGCGGTCTCAACAGCGGCACCTACAGCATCTACCTCAAGCAGGCCACGGACCCCGGGGACAACCGGTCGGACGACATCTGGATTCGCGCGCTCGGCACAGCCGCCGGGGCCACGCGGGCCATCGAAATCAAGCTCCACCGGCTGACCCCGCTCGACTTCTCGGTCTATTCCGCCCAGTCGTTCCAGGTCAGCCAGGGCGGGGGCAACGTCACCATGCACGGTTCCGCGTACTTCTTCCAGGATCTCGGGCTGAAGGCCGTCCAGACCGGCCTCTACAACGACCGCCCGATCCACGCGGGCGACACCGCGCCCTACCTGAACCAGATCTACGTGAAGGGCACGCTGGACATGTCCACGGGCAACTCGAGCGTCGGCACGGCGGCGCAGCCGATGTACGGGGTGCACGCCGGCAGCATCAACCTCAAGAACAATGGGACGCAGAACCTCTACACCCAGGAGATGGATCACGTCGTCCCCTCGATCCCGTATCCCAACGTCGCGGGATACATCAGCTCGACCTTGACCAACCAGACCTATGCCAACCTCCTGATGCCCGGCCAGTTGACCATGGCACTCTGCGTCAACAACGGCGCGGTGTGGAGCACGCAAACGCCCTCCAACATCACGTTCGGACCCAGCAGCAAGTTCACGATCCCGGCGTCAACCTACACGACCTGTGGTGATGGCCAGGAAACGAACTCCGCGAATTACGCGGCCCTCTGGGACTCGTCCCAGGCCGTGCCGCTCACGCTCAACTCCACTTTCAAGAACAAGCCAATCGTCGTTCCCGGCACGATCACGATGAGCCAGACCGTGAAGTACTCGGGCGTCGCCACATTCATCGCCAACGCCGGCGGGGCCACCGGACTGAGCGTCAGCGGGCAAATCCTCGCCTCCACCCCTGCCTCCGGATCCACATGCGGGTACGCGACCCCGTCGAGCATGCCTTCGAGCGACGTGCTCGCGTTCATCGTGGCGGGCAACGTCTCCATGGCGGGATCCGGCAACACGTGCAACCAGGAAAATGATGTGGTGATCATCGCCAGCTATAACGGGACCAGCACGTTTAGCTCAACCTTCAAGGTGCAGATCTACGGGGTCATCATCACCGAGCAGCTGACCACGAGCCAGAACCCCGATTTCTACCAGATGCCGGACATGTTGACGTACCTGCCGTCGCCGGTGACTCAACTGGCGACCAACGGGGTGACCATGCCCGTCGTCGTCAAGCAGTGGCACGAACTGAGCAACTGACGGCGCGTCCCCGGGAATTTAGGGGCCCCCGCCTGAACTCGCCTCATCCAAGATGAGCTCGACGGGGAGCCCGTCGCCCCACCCGTATTTCTCGCGGGCCAGCCGCTGCGCCGTCTGCCAGGCGTCGGCGTCCCGCGCAGGGTCCAGCGGACGCGCGCTCGCGCCGAAGGTCCGGCCGCCGACGCGGACCCGCACCCGCGGGTTCCGCACGAGGTTCTTGACCCACTGCGCGGCGTGGAAATGCTCGGCGAGTACATAGTACCTGCCTCCCGAAGCGACAAACCAGATCTCGATCTCGCGGGGCCGGCCGGTCTTGCGGCCGGTGGTCGTCAAGTAGAGAAATTGATCGCCGGGGGACCCCTCAGGCACGGTGGAACGCCGACCACAGGCGCCGCCAGCCCTCCCCTTCGGCCGGCGTGAACGGCCAGTACGACGCGACGCGGTCGACCAGCCCTTCGTAGCGGACGCGCAGCGTTCGCCCGATCTCCTCGTACGAGCCGCGCACCACCACGGCGTCGACCACCGCCTCCGGCAGGTGCGCGGCGAGGTCGTCGATCCGCCGCTCCCGCACCAGCCGGTGCAGCCGGTCGGCGGCGTCCCCATAGCCGAGCACGTCCAGGAGCGGCCGGTAGGAGGGGGTGGAGCCGTAAAACGCCATCCTCGCCCGCGCGCGCGCCACGGCCGCGTCCACCTCGGACGGGGTGTCGCCGGGCGCGATGAACACCGGCGCGTACAATTGCACGTCGCCGCGGGTCCGCCCCGAGCGGGCGAGCCCGGCGGCGATGTTGGGGAGCACCCACTCCCGGAGGTACTTCACCGAGTGCAGCGGGTGCACCACAAAGCCGTCGGCGACCTCTCCGGCGAGCTGACACAGCAGACGGTTCACCCCGGCGATGAAGACCGGGATCCGCGGGCGGGGGTTGGGCCCCGGGTTGAAGAACGGGGCCATCAGGTTGATCCGGTAGTAGGTGCCCTCGACCCGCAGCGGCGCTCCCTCCTGCCATGCGCGCCAGACCGCGCGCAGCACCTGGATGTATTCGCGCAGCTTGGGCACCGGAGGGTCCCAGGGCATCCCCAATCGCCGCTCGACGTGCGCCTTCACCTGGGTGCCCAGCCCGAGGATGAACCGCCCGCCCGAGAGCCGCGCCAGGTCCCAGGCCGACTGCGCGGCCAGCATCGGGCTGCGGGCGAACGCCACGGCCACGCCGGTGGCGAGCTGGAGCCGCGTCGTGTGCAGCGCGGCCGCGGTGAGGGCGACGAATGCGTTGTGCTTGGTCTCGTTGGCCCACATCGCCTCGAAGCCGATCTCTTCGGCGGCGCGGGCCACCCCCGGAACCTCTTCGAGAGCGTCCATGGCGAGCGCGCAGTCCAGCTTCACGCGGGGATCACGCGCCGCCCGCCGCCGGCGCCGCCCGCCGCCCGGGGAAGCCCCGGATCAGCCGCGGGACCGGCCGGCGCGTCAGCGCCAACTCATCACCCACACCTCGGTGGCGTTGGGCACCGCGCCCCGCTCGACCGTCGCTGCGTGCCCGGCCTGCCTGCTCCCGCGGGCCGCGGCGAGGAAGGGGTCCACCGCGCCGATCGGCGCCCCCGCGTTCACCTCGGTCTTGTAGTGCATGGGAATCACGATCCCCGGGCGCAGGCGGGCCACGACGCCGTGGGCCTGCGTGGCGTCGATGGTGTAGTGACCTCCGATCGGCACCATCAGCACATCGGGACGGCCGATCGCCGCCACCGCCGCCTCGTCGAGCGGGTGCCCGAGATCGCCGAGATGGACCACCCGCAGCCCCTCTGCGTCGATGACAAACACCGTGTTCCGGCCGCGCTCTTTCCCCTGCGTGGCGTCGTGGTAGGTCGGCACGGAGGCGATCGCCACGCCGCCGACGTTCTCCTGGACCCTCCGCCACTGACCGTCGGCCAGGCCGCGAATGACCTTCGGAGTGCCCGATGCCATGGCAAGGTGGTTGTGATCGCCGTGCTCGTGGCTGACGAGGACGGCTGTGGGGCTGACCGTGGGCATCGGGTACCCCACCTTGGCATCGAACGGGTCGATCAGGATCGTGGTGGACCCGCTTTCCAGCAGGAACGTCGCATGGCCGAGGTACGTGATCTTCATCGAGGCGCCTCCTCCTCCCCTGCCCGGTTCGACCCCCGAGGTTCGCCTCTCCTTTCGCCCGAGCGCCGCAGGACGCAGCCTCCGAGCGTTATGTGAAGGGACGGTCGCTTCGCAGGGGAAAGATCGCCCGGAGCCGGCCATCGCGAAAGAACAATCCTCCCCAGACGAGGACGCCAACGATGACCGGGAACACCGTCTCGAAGAACGCGTGCCCGACACGCAGCTGACTGGCGACGGCGCCGCCAAGGTAGCCTGTCAGAAGAATCGCCCCGAGCAGCGACGTGCGCGGGATCACATAGAGGACCACGCAGACGAGCTCGATGATCCCGATCCCTACGGCGAGGTCCAGAGGATAGCCGAGCTGAGCGAATGCCACTGCGACGGGCGCGGGCTTCATAAGATGTAGGGCGGCATCGAAAAGGAGGAACAACACGGCCAGGGTGCCGAGAATGCGCCCGGCCCACAGCATCGTCTTCGAGACCGGAACCGTTTGCGCAGCCGATGGCATAGCCGCCTCCCTCCCGCGTGAGCCAGAGTGCTGTAACGGCTGATAGTCGTTTGCTCATCCCGAACATCGACCCTGAGCCACATGCTCCAAATCGCCGGCGGGTTGATCTAGTAGCCCGGCCCCAGGCTCGCGCTCCGGCAGGGCCAGGGTCGGGCATCCGAGCGAGCCTGAGCGTGAAAAACGCCGTCTCACCGCCTGCGGTGGCGATCATTGCCCAGGCCTGAGATTAGCGTACGTATGTTCGCTTTTTTGCCTTTTGTTATACGGACAAATGTTCGATATCATAGTGGCGTCAGAATTGCTCAAGAGGCGGATGGCGAGGAGGTCAGACGGAATGGGGCAGCGGAAGCTGACCGGACGTCAACGGCAGATCCTCGATTACCTCGTGCGCGAGGTCAGGGACAAAGGGTACGCGCCCTCGGTGCGGGAGATCGGCGTGGCCTTGGGCCTGCGGTCTCCTTCGACCGTCCATCAGCACCTGACGGCGCTCGAGCACAAGGGCTGCATCAAACGCCATGGGGATCGGATGCGGGCGCTCGAAGTCATGGACAAGTCCCTCGTGCAGCAGGGCGATGGTGTAGTCCTGCCCCTTGTCGGCAAGGTATCGGCGGGGCAACCCACGCTGGCCGAGCAACACGTCGACGACTACATCGGGGTGCCACCCAGCCTCTTCGGGGACGTGCGCGGCTGCTTTCTCCTGCGTGTCCGCGGCGACAGCATGATCGGCGCGGGCATCCTCCCCGGCGACCTCGTCGTCGTGCGCCCGCAGACCCACGCGGTGGTCCGGGACATCGTGGTCGCGCTGGTCGGAGAAGACGCGACGGTCAAGCGGCTCGCGGCGAGCGGGGAGACGCCGGTGCTCCTGCCCGAGAACCCCGCGTACCCGCCGATCCGCGACGAGTTCCAGGTCATCGGCCGGGTGGTGGGGGTCCTTCGCCCCTACCAGGAGATGCGGGCATCGATGGAGCTGCATCAATGCTAGCGCCTGCGCGTCCTCCGCGCCTCCTGCCCACGCGCCTCGCGATGCCCACGTACGCGCATCCCAGGCGGCGGCCGCGGCCAAGACCGTACGGCCCGAGCCGCCGGAGCAGCCGGGCCGCGCGCCGCGGCGCCCGCCCGGGTGTCGAGCCCTGGCGCACGACGCGGAGCGGCGTGCCCATCGACGGCAAGAGGCTGTGGGAGCGGTGGGGGGATGACCGCGAACTGACCGGCGTGAAGATCGCGCTGCTGGGGGCTCTCCTGATCCTCGCGGCCGCGCTGGAGTGGGTGGTGTAGGCCATGCGCCTCATGACCCTCCACGCCTACGTCGGCGCCGCGGAGCACGACGGCGGCCGGACGCGCATGGGGGTGGTCTTCGCGGACGCCCAGGGCCGGACGCTGCGGAGGATCGGCCGCACGCTGCCGGGAGGGACGACGACGACCCTCGCGGTCTTTCGCGGCATCGTCTGCGCGCTCTGGAACTCGCGCCGGCTGGGGGCCCGGCGCGTCGTCGTGCACTGCCCCGACCCCGACGTCGCGGCGCAGATCAACGGGGATCAAGAGGTCGACGAGGAATTCGTGGGGCCGTACCTCGAGGTGCGCGCGCTCCTCCACGCCTATCGCGCGGCCCGGATCGAACCCGGCCCGGCAACGGGGACCGAGATGGTCTGGCAGCGGATGGCCCAGTCGCTCGCGGACGCCGCGCTCGACCACGACGTGGATGAGAGCGTCGAGGACCTGCCGCTGTGGTCGGGGCTGATGGAGGAACGCTCGACCGCCTGACGTCGCCCCGCGCGCGCCGCGTCGAGAAAGGAACGCGCCCATTCCCCTCCGAATCCCTCAACGCCCATCGCCCGAATGCATGATCACCGTGCGAGATGAGCCGAGAGGATCCGCATTCCATCCTTGCCGATGGCGAAGCGAAGCTGGCCGCCGGTGATTTGGACGGCGCGCTCCAGGCGTTCGAGCGGGCCGTGGCGGCGGCCCCGCGTTCTGCGGTGGCCCGCAGTAAGCTCGGCCTCACCTATGTCCACAAGCAGCGGTGGGACGACGCGGCGGCGGAGTTCTCGCGCGCAATCCAGCTCGATCCGACCTACGCCCCGGCATACAGCAACCTCGGGAACGTGTACCGCGAGCGCGGGCAGATCGACCAGGCGATCGCGCAGTATCAGAAGGCCATCTCCATGGATCCCGACTACTGGATCGCCCACCAGAACCTCGGCGTCGTGTACAAGCAGCAGGGACGCGTCGGGGAAGCGGTGCGTGAGTTCAAGATCGCCACCCGGCTGTCGCTGCGCTCGCCCGGCGCCGGGGAGGAAGGGCCGGCCCGCACCGGCGGGCGCCGGGTCGGATGCCTCGGCTCGGGAGGCATGATGCTTGTGGGGATCTTCGGCCTCGGCCCCTTCCTCAGACGCTAGCAGGGCTCGGGGGGAAGGTGTGGTCCGCGAGGGAGAGGGGAATAAACGCTCAAAGGGCCCGGTTTGATCCATTTTAGGGTAGTAAGTCAAGCATGAGGCAACATGAGAGGAGTCCTATCGATGGCGGGCACGACGCCGGCAGTAACCGAACAAGCGTTTGATAGCGAGGTGCTGAAGTCCTCCATCCCGGTGTTGGTCGACTTCTGGGCGACTTGGTGCGGGCCGTGCAAGATGATCGCGCCGATCGTCGAGGCGCTTGCGGGCGAGTATACAGGCAAGCTCAAGGTCGTCAAGCTGGATGTGGACGAGAACGGGGGAGTGGCTGCGAAGTACAATGTGATGAGCATCCCCACCCTCGGGATCTTCAGCAAGGGCGAGCTCGTTGAGCGCATCGTGGGCTACATGCCCAAGGAGCAGCTCAAGAAGCGCATCGACGCCGCGCTGGCCACACGGGTGTAGGCCGTCCCGCGGATCGGCGCGACGGAACCAGGCGACACATCAGGAGGAGTGAAGAACACGTGACGACAGGCTCGTCGACACTGGAAAAGATCCGGCGGATCGCGGAGCGCCGCCAGGCTCTCTGGAGCAAGGCTCCGGGGCTCACGGCCGCTGAAAAGGCCGAAATCGGCCGGCTGACCTCAGAGCTCGAATCGCTGTGGGAGCAGCATCGGGTCGCGCTGGCGGAAGGGCGTTGGGCCGCCGGCCGCCACGCCGGCAGCGCCGCGTCAGCGAGGAAGAGCACGGCCGCCTAGCGCTTCTCGAACCGCGAGCGCATCGCAAATGCCCTGGGAGCCAAGCCGCTCCCGGGGCATTTGTGTGGGCGCCCGCCGAAGCGCGGGGGGCCCCCTCAGGAGCAGTCATTGTAGTTGACAATAGCATTGATAAGGAACTTGACACAGCGCATTGGAATTTGTATCCTATGTCCAGAGTTAGATTAAGCGTGGGCCGGGGCGTGGATCGAGCGCCGGCGCGCGGGCCGGTCGAGGCCCGGGGGGCCGTGTGAGGCCCCAGGGGTTGAGCGGTGAAGAAGCTGGAGCCTGATACACCGGTCTACGTGATCAGCGTGGCCGCGGACCTCATCGGCGTGCACCCCCGCACGCTTCGCATCTACGAAGAGCGGGGCCTGCTCTCCCCGGTCCGGCGCCGGCGCATCCGGCTGTACTCGCAGCGGGATATTCAGCGGGTGCGGTTGATCCGGTTCCTGACCGAGGAAAGGGGCCTCAACCTCGCCGGGGTGCGGATGCTCCTCGAAGTCCAGGAGCACTACCACGAGGAGCTGACGTGGGTCTTCGACGAGGGGGAGGGCGGCCCGGCCGCCGCCGATGGCGAAGCGCACGAACCGCTGGAACAGGAACGATCAGATAAGCCAAACAAGAAAGGAGGACGAGGACGATGAATATCGTTCGATGGGATCCGTTTGAGGAAGTGGGGACGCTGCGGCGATCCATGGACCGCATGCTCGACGAGTTCTTCACCCGGCGCCCCGGGCGCGACGGACGCGACCAGGCGCTGGAGTGGGAACCCGCGGTCGAGATGTTCGAGACGGACCAGGCTGTCGTCGTGCGGGCGGAGATGCCCAACATCGACCCCAAGACGGTGGATGTCACGGTGACCGACGGCGCGCTCACGCTCCGCGGCGAGACGCGGCACGAGGAGGAGCACAAGGGCCGGAACTACTTCCGGCGGGAGCTCCGCGCCGGCGCGTTCACCCGCACGCTGCCGCTGCCGACCGAGGTCAAGAGCGCCGAGGCCAAGGCGACCTACAAGGACGGCGTGCTGGAAGTGAAGATCCCGAAGTCGGAGCGGGTCCGGCCGACATCGGTCAAGGTGCAGGTCGAGTAACGAAAGATCGGAGAGGGGAGCAGCGCTCCCCGGGAGGCGGGCCGGCGCCCGGGTCCACCCAGGCGCCGGCCGGCGTCCAGACGCGGCGCGGGGCTGACAGCGTGAGCCACAACGCGCGCCGCCGGGAGGAAGAGGCGACATGCCAAAGGTTGTAGGGATCGATCTCGGAACGACCAACTCAGTCATCGCGGTGATGATCGGCGGCGAGCCGACGGTCATTCCCAACTCCGAAGGGAGCCGGCTCACGCCCTCCGTGGTGGGCTTTACGAAGACCGGGGAGCGGCTGGTCGGCCAGATGGCCCGGCGGCAGGCGATCCTCAACCCCGAGAACACCGTGTACTCCATCAAGCGGTTCATGGGGCGGCGCCTGAGCGAGGTGGAGAGCGAGCGGAAGATCGTCTCCTACAAGGTCGAGGAGGGCAAGAACGGCGCGGCGGTCGTCAACATCCCCGCCGCTGGCAAGACCTTCTCGCCCGAGGAGATCTCCGCGATGATCCTCCAGAAGTTGAAGACCGACGCGGAGGCGTATCTCGGGGAGAAGGTCGAGCAGGCCGTGATCACGGTCCCGGCCTATTTCAACGACGCGCAGCGCACCGCGACGCGCAACGCCGGGGAGATCGCGGGGCTCAAGGTGCTGCGGATCATCAACGAGCCGACGGCCTCCGCGCTGGCCTACGGGCGGGCGCTTGAGCAGAAGCACGCCAAGACCATCCTCGTGTTCGACCTCGGCGGCGGCACGTTCGACGTGTCGATCCTCGAGATCGGCGAGGGCGTGTACGAGGTCAAGTCCACCAACGGGGACACGCACCTCGGCGGGGACGACTTCGACGAGCGGATCGTCAACTGGCTCGCCGACGAGTTCAAGAAGCAGCAGGGGATCGACCTGCGCCAGGACCGGCAGGCGCTGCAGCGGCTCCGCGAGGCGGCGGAGCGCGCCAAGATCGAGCTGAGCACCGTCGTCCAGACGTCGATCAACCTGCCGTTCATCACGGCGGACGCGACCGGCCCGAAGCACCTGGACGTGGTCCTCACCCGGGCGAAGTTCGACGAGCTCACCGCCGATCTGGTGGAACGCTGCATCGGCCCGTTCAAGCAGGCGCTGTCCGATGCCAAGTTGACCGAGAAGGACCTCAACGAGGTCATCCTGGTCGGCGGCGCCACGCGCATGCCGAGCGTGCAGGAATTGGTGCGCCGGCTGACCGGCAAGGAGCCGAACAAGGAGGTGCACCCGGACGAGGTCGTGGCCGTGGGGGCGGCGATCCAGGCCGGCGTGCTGGCCGGCGAGGTCCGCGAGGTCGTCCTCCTCGACGTCACGCCGCTCTCGCTCGGGATCGAGACGCTGGGCGGGGTGGACACCATCCTGATCCCGCGGAACACCACCATCCCGACCCGCAAGACCGAGACCTTCAGCACCGCCGAAGACGGGCAGACGGCGGTCGACGTCCATGTCCTGCAGGGCGAGCGGCCGATGGCCCGCGACAACCGCACCCTCGGCAAGTTCCTGCTGGACGGGCTCCCGCCGGCCCCCCGGGGCATGCCCCAGATCGAAGTGACCTTCGACATCGACGCGAACGGCATCCTCAACGTGTCGGCGAAGGACAAGGCCACGGGGCGCGAGCAGTCGATCAAGATCACCGGGACGGGGACGCTGGACAAGAAGGAAGTGGACCACCTCGTCAAAGAGGCCGAGGCGCACGCCGCGGACGATCAGAAGCAGCGGGAGGGCGCGGAGATCAAGAACCGCGGGGACAGCCTCGCCTATCAGACCGAGCGGATGCTCAAGGAGGTCGGCGACAAGGTCTCGGCGGACGACCGGCGCAGCGTGGAGCAGGCGCTGGCCGCGCTCCGGGAAGCGCTCAAGAGCGCCGACGGTGACCGGATCAAGCGCGCCAGCGAGGCGCTGCAGCAGGCCAGCTACAAGCTGGGCGAGGAGATGTACAAGCGGTCGACCGCCGGCGCGGGCGCGGGGGCCGGCGCCGCGGGAGGGCAGCCGGGCGACGGCGGCAAGAGCGGCGGCGACGAGGTGATCGACGCCGAGTTCAAGCCGTCCGACAAGCCGTAGGCGGACGCGCGGCCCGGCGACGCATCGAGTTCATCGAGGTGGCACGATGACAACGGAACACACGAAAGGCGGCGGGTACCCCGAGGCCGAGAGCACGCCCGGCGGCCCCGCGAGAGAAGGGACCGCTCCGGCCGCCGAAGCCGGGGCGGGGCAGCAGGACGACCTGGCCGGCCTCTCGGCCGAAGGGTTGCGGGGAAAGGTCCGGGAAGCCCGGGAGACGGCGCAGCGGAACTGGCAGCATTTCCTCCACTCCGCGGCCGATCTGGAAAACTTCAAGAAGCAGGCGGCCAGAGACCGGCAGGACGCGGTCGAGCGGACCCGCCGCCAGATGCTCGGTCTGGTGCTGAGCGTCCTCGACAACCTGGAGCGGGCGCTGGCGTTTGCAGACGCCCAGGGCGGATCGGGCAAGGCGCTGATCGACGGCCTGCGTATGACCCACCGGCAGATCCTCGGCCAGCTCGAGGCCATGGGCGTCCGGCCGATCGAGGCGGTCGGCAAGACCTTCGATCCCCGGCTGCACGAGGCGGTCGGCGTCGTCCCGGCGGACGACTCCGGGCCGGCGCGCGGGACGGTGATCGCCGAGGTGTTGAGGGGCTACCGGCTCAACGACGACGTCCTCCGGCCGGCCAAGGTGACGGTGGCGGGCGGAGGTCAGGAGAACGGCGAGACGTAGCGGCGGTGGGGTCGCGGACTGACCCGCCGGGCGGGAGCACAATGGAGTTCAAGGACTACTACAAGGTCCTCGGGGTCGAGCGAACGGCCGATCCGAAGGCAATCAGCCAGGCCTTCCGGAGACTGGCCCGCCAGCATCACCCGGACGTGAACCCCGGCAACAAGCAGGCGGAGACGCGCTTCAAGGAGATCAACGAAGCGTACCAGGTCCTGCACGATCCCGACAAGCGGGCCAAATACGATCGGGTCCTCGAGCTTCGCGAGCGCGGCGGCGGCTGGGAGGACATGCTCCGCGGCGCCGGGCGGGGGGAAGACGGCCGGTACACCGTCTACGGGACTCCGGAGGACCTCGGTCAGTTCAGTGATTTCTTCAGGTCGCTCTTCGGCGGCCTGGGAGGCGGGGGATTCGGCGAGGGTCTCTTCGGGGAAGGCGGGGCGGCGGGCCGCGGAGGCCGGGGAGTGGAAGAGCTGCTCCGGCGGCGCGGCGCGGGACCGCGGGCGCGGGGGCGGCAGCACGCCGGCCAGGACGTCGAAGGCACGATCGAGATCACCCTGGAAGAGGCCTCCCGCGGCGCCACGCGCACGCTCGCGATTCCCGCCGGGGGCGGCAGAACGGCGCACAGCATCGAGGTGAAGATCCCCCGAGGCGTGCGGAGCGGGCAGCGCATCCGGGCCGCGGGACAGGGGCAGGGTGGCGATCTCTACCTGACCGTGCAGATCGCTCCGCACCCGGTGTTCACTCGGACCGATGACGACCTGCAGGTCGAGGTCCAGGTGCCGGTGTGGACCGCCGCGCTCGGCGGCCAGGTCGAGGTGCCGACGCTCAGCGGGCGGGTCACGATGACGATCCCGCCGGGCACCCCGGACGGCCGGACCTTTCGCCTGCGCGGCCAGGGCATGGCCCACCTGCGCGGGGACGGCGCCGGCGACGAGCTGGTGAAGGTCCGGCTCGCGCTGCCGGAGCCGCTGACCCCGCGGGATCGGGAGCTGTTCGAGGAAATGCGGCGGCTGCACGAGGCTCGGGCCGCCACACCATGACACGCCGACGTCAACACCGGAGCGAATAGACGATGGCGATGCGATTCGACAAGTTCACCGAGAAGGCGCAGGAAGCGCTGGTCACCGCGCAGTCCCTGGCCAAGGAGCAGCACCACGGCCAGGTCGAGGCGGAGCACCTGCTGCTGGCGCTGCTCACCCAGTCCGACGGAATCCCCGCGGCCGTGCTCGGCCGGATCGGCGTGAATGCGGGCGTGCTGCGCGCCGCGGTCGAGCAGGACCTCGGGCGTCAGCCGAAGGTCTACGGCCCGGAGGAGCCGCCGGTCGGGACGGGACTCCGCCGGGCGCTCGAGGCCGCCCAGGCCGAGGCCCAGCGCCTCCGGGACGAGTACGTCAGCACCGAGCACCTGCTCCTGGGGGTCGCCGCGGACCAGAACAGCGGGGCGGGGCGGCTGCTGGCCCAGACGGGCGTCACCCGCGAGAAGATCTACGGCGCCCTCCAGGCCATCCGGGGCGGCCAGCGGGTGACGGACGCCGCGCCCGAGTCCAAGTATCAGGCGCTGGAGCGTTACGGGCGCGATCTCACGCAGGCGGCCCGGGAGGGCAAGCTGGATCCCGTGATCGGCCGGGACGATGAGATCCGGAGGGTCGTCCAGGTGCTGGCCCGCCGGACCAAGAACAACCCGGTCCTGATCGGCGATCCCGGCGTGGGCAAGACGGCGATCGTGGAAGGCCTCGCCCAGCGGATCGTGCGCGGCGACGTCCCGGAGGGGCTCCGGCGCAAGCGCGTCGTCGCCCTGGACCTCGGGGCCCTGATCGCGGGCACGAAGTTTCGCGGGGAGTTCGAGGACCGGCTGAAGGCGGTGCTGCGCGAGATCACCGAATCCGCCGGCGAGATCATCCTCTTCATCGACGAGCTGCACACCGTCGTCGGCGCCGGCGCGGCCGAAGGCGCGATGGACGCCAGCAACATGCTGAAGCCGATGCTCGCCCGCGGCGAGCTGCACGCCATCGGGGCGACGACCCTCGACGAGTACCGCAAGCATATCGAGAAGGACCCGGCGCTGGAGCGGCGGTTCCAGCCCATCTTCGTGGACGAGCCCAGCGTCGAGGAGACGATCTCGATCCTCCGCGGTCTGAAGGAAAAATACGAGGTGCACCACGGGGTCCACATCACCGACAACGCGGTCATCGCCGCCGCCACCCTCTCGGACCGGTACATCAGCGACCGCTTCCTGCCCGACAAGGCGATCGACCTGATCGACGAGGCGGCGAGCCGGCTGCGGATGGAGATCGACAGCAAGCCCGCGCCCCTCGACGAGGCGGACCGCCGGATCATGCAGCTGGAGATCGAGCGGGAAGCGCTGCGCAAGGAGAGCGATCCGGCCTCCCGCGAGCGCTTGAGCCGGATCGAGCGCGAGATCGCGGACCTCAAGGAGCAGAGCCGGGCGCTGCGGACGCGGTGGGACCAGGAGAAGAGCCTGATCGGCGAGCTCCGCGAGACGCGGACGAAGATCGACGAAACGCGCGTGGAGATCGACAAGGCCGAGCGCGACGCCGATCTCGAGCGGGCCGCCCGGCTGCGGTACGGCGCGCTGCGCGAGCTCGAGCAGCGGCTCGCCGCGCAGGAAGAGCGCCTCCGCGCGCTGGGCGAGGGCCGCCTCCTCAAGGAAGAAGTCGACTCGGAGGACATCGCCGAGGTGGTGAGCCGCTGGACCGGGATCCCCGTGACGCGCCTCCTGGAAGGGGAGATGCAGAAGCTCCTGCGCCTGGAGGATCGCCTGCACGAGCGCGTCGTCGACCAGCGCGACGCCGTCGCGGCCGTCGCCGACGCGATCCGCCGGTCGCGGGCCGGACTCGCGGACCCCAAGCGCCCGGTGGGCTCGTTCCTGTTCCTCGGGCCGACCGGCGTGGGGAAAACCGAGCTGGCGCGCGCCCTCGCCACCCTCCTCTTCGACGACGAGGAGGCGATGGTGCGGATCGACATGTCCGAGTACATGGAGAAGCACACGGTCAGCCGCCTCATCGGCGCCCCGCCCGGGTACGTGGGGTACGACGAAGGCGGCCAGCTCACTGAGGCCGTGCGGCGGCGCCCGTACCGCGTGATCCTCTTCGACGAGATCGAGAAGGCCCACCAGGACGTGTTCAACATCCTCCTGCAGATCCTCGAGGACGGGCGTCTCACCGACGGCCACGGCCGGACGGTCGACTTCAGGAATTCGATCATCATCATGACGAGCAACCTGGGGAGCCAATACTTGAGAAACCTGGATCCCGACGACCTGCCGGCGTTCGAACTGGTCCGCGTGCAGATCCTGGAAGAGCTGCGGCGGACGCTCCGGCCGGAGTTCCTCAACCGGATCGACGAGATCATCGTCTTCCATCCGCTCAGCCGGGCCGACCTGGAGCGCATCGTCGACCTGCAGCTGGCGGGCCTGACCGCCCGTCTGGCCGCGCGTGGGATCCGGCTCGAGGTCACGAAGGAGGCCAAGGTCTTCCTGGCCCGAGAGGGATACAATCCCGATTTCGGCGCCCGGCCGCTGCGGCGCCTGATCCAGCGCACCGTGGAGAACGCCGTCAGCCGCCAGCTCCTCGCGGGCGAGGTTCGGGACGGCGAGACCGTCGTCGTGGAGGCGAAGGGCGACGAGGTCGTCGTGCGCAAGGCGGCCGCCCCGAAGGCGCCGGCGAACCCGCGGAGAGGGGCCGGGTCATCCTCGAGCTCGTCGTCTTCATAAGCGGCGCGGTCCTGCTCGCCCTGGAGATCGTGGCGAGCCGGGTCGTGGCGCCGTACTTCGGCAACTCGGTCTACGTGTGGGGCAGCCTGATCGGCGTATTCCTGGCCGCCCTCAGCCTTGGGTACTACCTGGGGGGGCGCCTCAGCACCCGGTGGCCGCACCGGGGGCCCTTCCTCGCCCTCGTCTTCCTGGCAGGGGCGGCGACCTTCCCGATCCCCCATTTCGCGGACGCGGTCCTGGGTGGGATCGCCGCGCACGACTACGGGCCGCGCGGCAACCCGCTCCTCGGCAGCACGGCGCTCTTTTTCATCCCGGCCGTGCTCATGGCCACGATCTCCCCGTACGCGATCCGGCTGCGGGCGCAGTCGGTCGAGGGCGTCGGTGGGGTCGCCGGGACGCTCTACGCGCTGAGCACGCTCGGCAGCATCGCCGGCACCCTGCTGGCGGCGTTCGTCCTGATCTCCACGTTCGGGGGCAGCGCGATCATGCAACTCCTGGGGGGAACCGAGATGGCGCTGGCCGCGCTGGGGCTGGTGTGGGACCGGCGGCCGCGCGCGGCCGCCGGGGCGGCGGCGGCGGCCGGCGTCCTGCTGGTCCTCACGGCCGGTCCCCCGGCGGGCGAGAGCGGAACGGTGTTCGCCCGGGACACGGCCTACCATCGGATCACGGTGGCGGACGAGGGCCGGATCCGGTATCTGCGGCTGGACAACTACTGGCAGAGCGCCCGGGATCTGGACGCGCCCCTGCGCACCGTGTTCCCCTACACCGACTACCTCCACCTCCCCGTCCTGTTCGATCCCGGATTCCACCGGGTGCTCTTCGTCGGCATGGGGGGCGGGACCGCGCCCGGCCGGTTCCACCACGATTACCCGAACGCTGCGGTCGAGGTCGTGGAGATCGATCCCGCCGTGGCCGATGCGGCGCGGCGGTTCTTCGCCGTCCCGGACGACGCCCGCCTCCGGGTGCACGTCATGGACGGCCGCCTCTGGCTGCGCCGGGCGGCCGAGCGCTACGATCTCATCATCCTGGACGCGTACCTCATCGATACGATCCCGTTCCACCTCGCCACCCGGGAGTTCTATCAGGCGGCCGCCGCCCGGCTGACCCCGGGCGGCGTGGTGGCGGGCAACGTGATCGGCGCGGTCCAGGGCCCCCAGAGCCGGCTGTTTCGCGCGATCTACAAGACGTTTCGGTCGGCCTTCGCCGAGGTCTACGTGTTTCCTGTGGGCGGCGGGGCGCCGGAGTCGCTCCGCAACATCATCCTGGTGGGCGCCGCGGGGCCGCGGGTCACCCGCGCCGGGCTGCTCGCCCGGGCAGAGGCGGCGGCGCGGCGCCGGCTGATCCGGATCGACGGGCTTCGGCGGGACGCCGGCGATCTGCTGGAGGCCCCGATCGAGACCCGCGATGTCCCGCTCCTGACCGACGACTACGCGCCGACGGACGCATTGATCACGGCGGGCCGCTAGCTCCGCAAAGCGCGGCCCAGGGAAGGACCGGGTGGTCATCATGCCGGTGCTGAAGCTCTTCCTCGGCGACGTCGTCCGGACGCGAAAGACCCACCCGTGCGGAAGCGATCAGTGGGAGATCGTGCGCCTGGGGGCGGATATCGGGATTCGCTGCCTCGGCTGCGGGCGGCACGTGCTGATGCCCAGGCCCAAGTTGGAGCGGCGGATCAAGGAATTCGTCCGCCGCGGAGGTGGTGAGGAGGCCGATCGAAAGGCCGATCGAAGCGTGGAGTAGAGCACAGGTAGGCCGCGCCGCGGCCGCCGCCTGACGCCACAAGGTCTAAAGCCGCGCCCCCCCCGGGCATCAAGTACTCAGTATGAAGATTCCGCTCCCGTCCGCCCCCGGGGTGGCGCTGCGCCCGGGGCAGGTTCGCCCCATCACGGCCTGGCTCGTCACGTGGGGACCCGTGCTCCTGGCGGCGGCCCTGCTCGCCGTCGCCGCGCCCGGGGTGTTTCTGCCGTCCTGGGAGCTCCTGGCGATTTTCCTGCTCCTCTCCATCGCGGCCGAGCATTTCCAGATTCCGCTCGCCAGCGGAGGCTCCCAGACCTTCGGCCCGGCGGTGGCGCTCCCGGCGATCGTCATTCTCGGGCCGGTGCCGGCCGCCGTGATCGGCGCGCTCGGAGCGGCGATCGGCAACGGGGTCCTGCGCCGCCGCGCGCTGGACCGGGCGTTCTTCGAGACCGGGCAGTGCGCGCTGGCCGCGCTGCTCGCCGGCGCCACATGGAATCTGTACCTGCGCCACGCGCCCGGGTTCGACCGCGTCAGCCCCGACCTGGCGGGGCACGCGGGCCTGGCGGCGACCGCGGCCGTCCTGGCCGTCTACGCCCTCGCGACGACCGTGCAGGCGGGCCTCTTCCTCGCCGCGATCTTCGAGATGCCGCTCGGGGCGGTGCTGCTCATCGGCGCGTTGTGGCGGATCCCCACCGCGGCCGCGCTCGGGGCCTCCGGCCTCTCGATCGCGATCGCCATCTGGGGGGGCGAAGCGCCGGTGCTGCTGGTCCCCCTCGTGATCGCCAGCCTCATCGCGCTGCTCTTCACATCCCACCGGCAGGACCTCCGGGAGGCCGCGGCGCTCCACGAGGCGCTCACCGACCTGCTGGCGACGCACGACCTCGACGACCTGCTGAGCCGCCTCGCCGACAAGGTCGCCCGGCTGACGAAACCCGACATGCTCTGGATCACCCTGCGCAACTCGGACGATGCCTACGAGATCGCCCTGGAGCGGGGCCTCCCCCCGGGCCAACTCCACGGCGTCCCCGCCATCCTGCCGAACGGCGCGTCGGGGTGGACGCTGGCGCACCGCCGTCCGCTGCGGATCGCCGACTACCAGCGGGATGCCCACCGGACCGCTGAGAGCCGGGCCGCGTTCCCCGGCGACCGGGTGCGGGCCGTCCTGATTGTCCCCCTGCTGGCGGGCGGCGACCCGGTCGGCCTCATCACCGTCACGAAGCCCATCCCCGGCTTCTTTACCGCGTACCAGGAACACGTGGTCTCCACCTTCGCCGCCCAGGCCGCGCTGGTGGTGAACAACGCCCGGCTGTACACGAAGTCCCAAGAGGACCTGACCCGGGTGGAAGCGCTGAAGGCGATCTCGGAGCGCATCAACTCGCAGAAGGATCTCCAGGCGGTCTTCGACACGATCGCCGATTGGACGCGCGAGGTGCTCAAGGCGGATCGCTGCGGCCTGTATCTCGGCGCGCTCGACAAGGAGATCACACACATCTTCGCCCGCGGGCTGGGGGACGATGACGTCCGCAACATCGCCGCCGAGATGCAGTCCGGCATCGGTCTCACCGGCCTCACCCTCCGGCTCGGCGAGCCCGTGATCGTCGCCGATGCCCAGACCGATGGGCGGTCCAACACCGAGCGGGCACGGCGGCTCGGGTACCGGACGATCGCGACCTTCCCCCTCGTTTACCGCAGCGGCGTCATCGGGGTGCTGGCGCTGTATCACGACGCGGTGCGCCCGTACGGATCGTCGGAGACCGCGCTCGGCGGCGCCGTCGCCAATCAGGTGGCGATCGCCGTGCAGAACGCGCGGCTGCTCGAAGAAGCGGAGCGCAAGGCCCACCAGCTCGGCCTCCTCAACCGGACGTTTACCCGGGTCGCCTCCACGCTGCGCCCGAGCGAGCTGTTCGACACGCTGGTCGACGAGCTCCACACGACGCTCAACTATCCGCTGGTCCTCATCGGCCTCATCGACGGCGACCAGATCCAGCTCACGGCCTCCCGCGGATACACCGGCCTGGCGGCGGCCGTGCCCGTCACCAGCGGCGTGATCGGCCGGGTCGCCCGGACCGGCGGCGCCGCGCTCGTCGCCGACGTGCGCCACGACCCCGACTTCAACGGGTGGGATCCCCGCGTGACCCAGCAGGCCTGCGTCCCGATCATCAGCCACGACAAGGTCGTCGGGATCATCAACATCGAAGGCATCGAGACCAAGCTCACCTCCGCCGACCTGGACCTCCTCACCACGCTCGCCGGGTACGTCTCGATCGCGCTCGAAAAGGCGCAGCTGTACGAGCGGACCCAGGTGCTCGCCACCACCGACGGCCTCACGGGCCTCCTCAACTACCGCGCCTTCTGGCAGGCGCTCGAGCGCGAGCTCGAACGCTCCATGCGCTACGGCGTCCCCCTGTCCCTCATCATGATCGAGATCGACCAGTTCAAGCGCTTCAACGACACCTACGGCCACCTCCGCGGCGACGAGGTCATCCGCCTCGTCGCGCGGGTGCTCCAGCAGGAACACCGCACCCAGATCGACACCATCGCCCGCTACGGCGGCGACGAATTCATGATCCTCCTCCCCCACACGGCCAAAACCGCGGCCGCGGAGATCGCGGAGCGGGTCCGGCGCGCCGTCAGGGCCGCCCCGCTCAGCGCGGCCATGGCCGGCTCGGTCACCCTGAGCCTCGGCGTGGCCGCGTACCCCGAGGACGGGAAGAGCACGGAAGCCCTGATCGAGGGCGCCGACCGCTCGATGTACCGGGCCAAGACCAGCGGCGGAAACTCGGTGGCGGTGGCGAACCCCTCCTAAACGAGCGGCGGTCTCCGATCGGGGGAGGCCGGTCCGCCTCCCGGAGGACCGCGTGCCCCTCACCTGTGGCCTCGTCGGACTGCCCAACGCCGGGAAGTCCACGCTGTTTCGCGCGATTACGGCGGCGTCCGCGGAGATCGCCCCCTACCCCTTCACGACGATCGCTCCGAACGTCGGCGTCGTCCGCATCCCCGACCCTCGGCTGGAGGCGATCGCGGGGATCACCCACCCCCGGCGGACCGTCCCCGCTGCGCTCGAACTCGTCGACATCGCCGGCCTGGTCCGGAACGCGCACAAGGGCGAAGGCCTCGGGAATCAGTTCCTGGCCCGCATCCGCGAGGTCGACGCGCTCCTCCACGTCGTCCGGTGCTTCGCGGGAGATGTGGCCCACGTCGAGGGCGGCGTCGACCCGCTGCGCGACATCGGGATCGTGGAGACCGAACTGCTGCTGGCCGATCTGGCGGCGGTGCAGCGGGCCCGCGCGCAGGTCGCCCCGCGCGCCCGCGCGGGAGACCGGGCGGCGCGCCGGGAAGAGGCCGGGCTCGCCCAGCTGGAGGACCACCTGGCCGGAGGGCGGCCGGCCCGGAGCTGGGTCCCCTCGGCCGGGAGCGAGGCGGCCGCCGAGGACGCGCGCCGGCGCCTCCTCACCGCGCGCCCGGTCCTCTACGTTGCCAACCTCGACGAACACGATCCGGCCGGCGGCCCGTGTCTGGACGCGGTCGCCGGATACGCCTCGACATCGGGCGCGCCGGCGATCGGCCTGTGCGCCAAGCTCGAGATGGAGCTGGCCGAACTGCCGGAGCAGGAAGCCGCCCCGTTCCTGGCCGCGCTGGGGATTGCCGAGCGCGGCCTCACCAGGCTCGTGCGCGCGTGCGAGGGGCTCCTCGGCCTGCGGACGTTTTTCACGATCGTCTCCGACGAGGTCCGCGCGTGGCCGGTGCCCGCCGGCACCCGCGCCCCCGCAGCCGCCGGGCGCATCCACACCGACATGGAGCGCGGCTTCATCCGGGTCGAAGTGATCGCCTCCCGGGATCTCGTGGCGTGCGGGTCCGTCGCCGCCGCGCGGGAGCGGGGCCTGGTCCGGCTGGAGGGGAAGGACTACGAGATCCAGGACGGGGACGTCGTGACGTTCCGGTTCGCGACGTGATGCCGGGGACTCCGAACCCTTGCCTTGTGAAACCGCTCCCGCCCATGGTACAATCGGACCGCACATTGGAACCGAATACGGGAGCGGTCGCAGTGACGCGACCGAATCCTTCCTGCCCTGCGAGACCCCGCGCCGGTTGCGGCGGGCCGGCGCAGGGCCGCCCCGGGAGCGCCGCCGAGAGGAACGGCTTCCGGTTGCAGTCCAGAGGAAGGGAGCGTGCCGGGTGGGCACCTACGAGATTGTCGCTGTTCTCCGGCCCGACCTCGATGAAGCGGGGTTGGGCGCGGCCCTCGAACGGATCACCCAGCGGATCACCGAACACGGCGGGGCCCTGAAGAGCCAGGAGCGCTGGGGCAAGCGCAAGCTGGCCTTTCCCATCAAGAAGTCCCGGGACGGGTATTACGTCCTGCTCGTCTTCGCGCTCGATCCCGACCGATCGGCCGCGCTGCGGCAGGTGCTCGGGCTGAACGAGGACCTGCTCCGGTTCGCGTTCTCGACCCATCACCCCAAGCCGGTCACCGCCGCAGCCCCCGCAGCCCCCGCAGCCCCCGCAACCCCCGCAGCCGCCGCGCCGGCCGCACCTCCGGCGGCCTCCCCGGCCGGGGCCTCGGTGACCCGATCCACACCGGCGGCCGGCCAGACATCGGCCCCGCCTGGGGGCTCGTCCCATGTATAACCGCATTATCCTGATCGGCCGGTTGACACGGGATCCCGAGCTCCGGTATGTGCCGAGCGGAGCGCCGGTCGCGAACTTCACGCTGGCGGTCGACCGGCCGTTCCGGGACCAGCAGGGCAACCGCGAGACGGACTTCATCGACATCGTGGCCTGGCGGAAACTGGCGGAGCAGGTCAGCCAGTACATGACCAAGGGCCGGATGGTGGCGGTGGAAGGCCGGCTCCAACTCCGGTCCTATGAAACCCAGGACGGCCAGAAACGGAAGGTCGCCGAGGTCGTCGCCGACGGGATCCGGTTCCTGGATCGCGGCCGGCCGGGCATGGCGGAGACGGCCACCGCGGCGGCGACTGCGGCGGCGGCCGCGCCCGCCTCGTCGACGGCGGACGAAGCCGCCCAGGGCAGTTCGGACGAGGACGTTCCATTTTGAGCGCGGAGGGTGCCGTGAGCACGCAGCCGCCCCGGTCACACGGAAGGGGACCGATGTCAGAAGGCAGGGGGGACAAAGACGCGCGGCCGCGGCGCGATTACCGGCGGCGGCCGAAGCGTAAGGTGTGTTCATTTTGCTCGGAGAAAGCCACGTTCATCGACTACAAGGACATTCCCCGGCTGCGCCGGTTTGTCACCGAGCGGGGCAAGATCCTGCCGCGCCGGGTGTCGGGAAACTGCGCCCGTCACCAGCGGGTGCTGGCGGTCGCGATCAAGCGCGCGCGAGAGCTTGCCCTGCTTCCCTACACCGGAGACTAGCCTCCTGAGCAGATCGACCGCGCGTTCCTCCACCGTCCGCCCCGCCGCCGCGCGCCCCTCCACCGCGCTGCGTCCGGCGCGGGGGCTGACCGAAGGCGCCATCCTGGCCGCGCTCAGCGCCGCCGCCGGGATTATCGGGATGGTGGCGCCGTTCGTCGGCATTCTCATCGCCCCCATCCCGTTGATGCTGCTGGTCATCCGGTGGGGACTCCGCACCGCGGTCCTCGCCGCGATCGTGGCCGGTTTGATCCTGCTGCAGTTCTTCGGCCCATTGAACGCGGTGTCTATGGCGGGCATCTTCGCCCCCCTCGGCCTGGCGCTGGGCTGGGGGGTGCGGCGCCGGATCGGGGCGCCGCTGACCGTTCTCGCCGGTGCGGCCGCGTTCCTGGCCGCGTCGGTGGCCGCCGTGGGCCTCACCATGCTCGTGCTCCATCAAGATGTGCTTAGCCAGTTCATCGATGTCCAGGTCCAGGGCATGCGGATGGGCCTGGCCTTTCAGCAGCGCCTCGGGGCGCCGGCGCAGCAAGTGGAGGCGCTTCGCGCCCTCGTGGACTCCTCGTGCGTGGAGCATCACTGCTTCCCCGCGGTCGTGCCCCAGATGATCCGCACCCTCTTCCCGGTCCTGCTGGCGTTGGGCACGCTCCTCTGGGCCTACCTGTGCTACACGCTCGCCCGGTCGGTCCTCCGCAGGGTCGGCCACGACATTCCCGGCGTGCCTGCCATCCTCACCTGGCGCCTCTCCCCGCAGATGGCGCTCGGCCTCTTCTGGGCGTGCGCCGCCGCGTCCCTGCTCGGCGGGTGGCGTCCCTCGCTCACCGGCGCGGGATGGAACGTCATGATCCTCACCCTGTTCGTCTTCGGCTTCCAGGGCGCCCTCGTCGGAGCCACCTGGATGAACCGCAGGCAGATCCCGCGGGCGGCGCAGATCATGGCCGGCCTGTTCCTCCTCACGGCAGGCGTCTTCCCGCTCGTGGCGCTCGCGCTGGTCGGGATCCTGGACATCTGGTATGACTACCGGCGCCTCACACGCCCGGCGGCGTCGGGGCCGGGGCCGAGCGGAGCGGGTCCCACGCGGCCGCCGTCTGCACCGGCGCGACCGTCGCCTCCGGTCCGGGCGGTGCACCCGCAATGAAGGTCATCCTGCTGCGGGACGTGCCCACGCTCGGGCGGGCCGGGGAGGTGCGCGAGGTCAAGGACGGATACGCCGCGCACTATCTCCTGCCCCGGGGCCTGGCCGCGCGGGCGACGACCGGCAACCTCCAGAACCTCCAGCAAACGATCCGCGTGGCGCAGGATCGAGACGCCAGAACCCTCGAGCAGACGGCCGCCCTCAAGAGCCGCCTCGAGGCGCTGGTGGTGGAGGTGACCGCGAAGGCAGGCGAAGGGGGGCGCCTCTTCGGCTCCGTGACCGCCCAGGACATCGCCGAGGCGATCACCGGGAAAGGCGTCGAGGTCTCCAAAAGACAGGTGGAACTGCAGGACCCCATCAAAGCCGCCGGGTTTTACCGTATCCCCGTGCGCATCCATCCCAATGTCAGCGCGATGGTCGAGGTCAACGTCGTGGGGGCGGCGTAAGCCCCGCATCATCCCCAGTTTACGCACAACCTGTTCATCGCCTCCAAGGCGCCTTTGCACAAGAAAGACACACCGAATCCCCAAATAGTTCAGAAGGGAATCCACAACTTCGATCCCGCATACGTCGGCACCCCACGTCGGGGGGGCGTGGGGGTCAGACAGTTGATGATCGAACATATGTTTGGTATACTAGGGCCGAAGCAACCCCACGGAGGCCCCCAACCGTGAGCATCGCCAGGCCAATCGATCGGATCCCCCCCCAGAACCTGGACGCCGAACAGAGCGTGCTCGGCTCGATGCTGCTTGACCGCGACGCGATCGCCCGCGTCGTCGAGGCGCTGCGGCCGGAAGACTTTTATCGCGACGTGCACCGGACCATCTACACGGCCATGCTCGAGCTGTTCGAGCGCGGCGAGCCCGTCGACCTCGTCACGGTGACCAACAAGCTCGGCGGCATGGGCAAACTCGAAGACGTCGGAGGCGCCACCTACCTCGCGTCGCTGCCCAACACCGTTCCGACCGCGGCCAACGCCGAATTCTACGCCGGCATCGTGCTCGAGAAGGCCATGCTGCGAGCCCTCATCGGCGCGGGGACCCACATCGCCTCGCTCGGCTACGAGGGGGCGGACGACGTGGCGGTGCTCATCGATCAGGCCGAGAAGCTCGTCTACGGGATCTCCGCCCGCCGCAACATCCAGGACTTCCAGACGATCAAAGAGATCCTCAAGGCCAGCTTCGAGAAGATCGACAAACGGTACCAGGAGAAGGGCACCGTCACCGGTGTCGCGACCGGCTTCACCGATTTCGACATGCTGACGTCCGGGCTGCAGGCGGCCGACATGGTCATCGTCGCGGCGAGGCCATCGGTGGGGAAGTGCCTCAGCGCCGATTCAGAGATCCTCCTCGAGGACGGCCGCCTCGCCACCATCGAGGAGATCTATCAGCGGCGGCAGGGCCGCCTCTTGACGCTGGGAAGCGACTGGACGCTCAGATGGACTGAGCCATCGACATTCGTTGACGATGGAATCAAGCCGGTGTTCCGCGTCACCACGCGGCTCGGGCGGGCGGTCGAATGCACCGCCGTCCATCCCTTCCTCACAATCGACGGCTGGCTTCCCCTGGCCGCGCTGCGGACAGGGGATCGGGTCGCGGTCCCGCGGAAGGTCGAGGCCTTCGGGACCCGACCGCTTCGCGAATGCGAGATCACGCGGATTGCCAACGCCGTCGGGGACGGATCGCTCGAACCCATTCCTCCAGCCGTGTTCACGACCCCCCGCGAACAGGTGGCCCTGTTCTTGCATCGCCTGTTTGCGGCGGCCGGGTGGGCGGTCGTCACGCCCGCGTCCAGGTTGGCGCAGATCGGCTATGGGACGGTGAGCGAGCGGTTGGCCCGGCAGATCCAGCACCTGCTGCTTCGCTTCGGGATCATCGCCGGGCTGCGGCAAACATCTCGCGGCGCGTGGGAGGTCCAGCTCACCGATCCTGCGTCTACGCTGACCTTCGCGCAGCGCATCGGGATCCCCGGCAGGGCAAGATGGGTGAAGGAGCTCCTTCCCGTTGTCGCGGCCGGCGGACGGAAACCCAACCCCGACGCCCTTGCGCCAGCCGTGCGGGAGGAACCTCTGGGGCGCCTCGCGTCGAGCGACGTGTACTGGGACGAGATCGTCTCGATCGAGCCGGTGGGGTCGAAGCAGGTCTACGATCTCACGATCCCTAACACGCACAACTTCGTGGCCAACGACATCTGCGTGCACAATACCACCCTCTGCACCAATATCGCGCAGCACGCCGCGCTCACCAACAAGCTTCCGGTCGCCGTGTTCAGCCTCGAGACGAGCAAGGAGCAGCTCGTTCAACGGATTCTCTGCTCCGAAGCGCGCGTGGACAACACCAAGCTGCGCACCGGGTTCCTCGCGGACGAGGACTGGCGAAAACTGGCGCGGGCGATGGGCAGCCTGAGCGAAGCCCCGATCTTCATCGACGACTCGGCGACCCTGTCGGTGATGGAGATGCGCGCCAAGGCCCGCAAGCTCAAGGCGGAACACGGCCTGGGGCTGATCGTCATCGATTACATGCAGATGATCCAGTCCTACAAGCGCGCCGAGAACCGCACCCAGGAACTCAGCGAGATCGCCCGGGGCATCAAATCCCTGGCCAAGGAGCTCGACATCCCCATCATCGCCATCTCGCAGCTGAGCCGGGCCGTGGAGGCCCTGGGATCGAAGCGGCCGATGCTGAGCCATCTCCGGGAGTGCGTGGCCGGCGAAACCTCAGTATGGGACGCAGATACCGGTCGCCGATACTCAATCGCCGAGCTTGCCAATGCTCCGCGATTGCCGCGCCTCCTTTCGCTTAACCGAGCCGGTCAATTGGTGCCCGTACGCCCCTCCGCTCTCATCGAAAAGGGCGAAAACGCAGTCTTTGAGGTCCGCACAACCACGGGGCGGAGACTTCGGGCCACAGCGAATCATCCGGTGCTGACCCCGACCGGTTGGAAAAAGGTCGGCGAGCTTGGCCCGGGGGCGCTTGTAGCAGGTGCCCGTTCGCTGCCCGTCTTCAATCCAAAACCGGCTATGCTTAACAACGATCGCCTGCGCCTCCTGGGTTATCTGATCGGTGACGGAAGTTACAAGCGGCATCGAAGTATCTCTTTCATCAGTGCGGACGCTCTCACATACGAGGACTGCATTGCAATTGCTGAGCATGAGTTCAATATTGTCTCCCGTCGTGGTCAGGCGAATGGCACGGCAGATGTGGACTTTGTGGCCGTGTACCCGACGAATCCGAAGAACAGTCGGGCCTACGGGCGGCCTCACGGTAACCCTCTGCGCGAATGGCTACGGGATCTCGGTGTTGAGGGGCAGTCATCGTATGATAAGCGGATCCCGGAGCAGGTGTTTTACGAGGCCGATCGCGGCGGCCTGCGAGCACTGTTGCGGGCGCTCTTCTCGACCGACGGCTGCCTGACCAGACGGAAATACAGCCGGAACAATCAAATCGTGTGGTCTCTCCATTATGATACGGTATCTCTGGGGCTCGCAGAGGATGTCCGCGACCTTCTTCTTCGTTTCGGAGTCGTTGCGCAGATGAGCTCCGGCTATCGAAGCAAGAAGGGAACGGTCCCGATCTACAGAGTATGTGTTGAAAATTCTCGACACTTAGAAGTGTTCTGCCGAGAGATCGGCATCGAGGGTCGAAAGGGTGTGCTCGCCGATGCCTGCTTAGCAGAGCTACCACCGGATCGCGGCACACCACGCGCTGTCCGAGGAGGCCGACGGGCGAAGCCATGGATTGATAGACTTCCGTACTCAGTCACCACCGAATTGTGGGCATTGAAGGATGCAGCCGGGTTGAGTTGGCGGCAGCTTGGGTTCCGGCTCCAAACAGGCAAGACGCTCGACCGCCCAACAGCTATTGCCCTCGCAGAGCGCCTGAAGGCAAAGCACATCATGCAGATGGCCTCAAACGACCTGTTATGGGATCGAGTGGTCAGCATCACGCCTGCGGGGACAACCCCAGTCTATGATCTCGTCATGCCACAAACGCACAACTTCGTGGCCAACGGGCTGATCGTCCACAACAGTGGCGAAATCGAGCAAGTGGCGGACCTCGTGATCTTCCTCTACCGCGAGGACTACTACGATGTCGAGAAGGCGCAGCGGGAGAACAAGGAAAACGTCTGCGAGATCATCATCGCCAAGCACCGCAACGGTCCGATCGGGACGATCGACCTCTTCTTCCACAAGGAATTCAGCCGCTTCGAGAACCTGGCCAAGCAGCGGTAGGCGCGTCGAGCGCGGCAGCGCGCCGCCGCGTCACCGGAGGGCGCCGATCACCGCCTCCCACCCGATCGACCCGGTGTCCGACCACGTGTTGGCGTACCTCCCCGCGGCGGAGACGACCTGGTACGCGGCCTCGATCTTCGCGTGCGGCGGCTGCGCCGGCGCGGTGAACGCCGTCCACCAGCCCGGAAGCATGCCGCCGGTGTCGCCCCCCACGGAGATGAGGAGGTCGTTTGCGTTGGCCGTGCTCACGGCCGCCGTCGCGATCGGGCTCGCCGGCCCGGTCGCCGTCCCCGAGCCGTCCAGCGTCCCCGACAGCCCGGACCATTCCGAGACGATCGAACTGAGGTCCCCCGGAGAGGGCGCGCCGATCAACCGCATCGTCAGCGCCGCCGATGGGCTGCCGCCGACGGTGCCGTACACGATCACCGTGTTCTCGCGCGCCTGCGACCAGATGTAGTTCCAACTCGACACCCCGCCCCCGGACACGCTCACCTGCCGGTTGTTAGAGACGTTCGTGACGATCAGCACGTCCCCGGCCCGCGGGACCTGCGGAAGCGTCACGGTCAGGGCCGTGAGGCCCGCGCCCGAGTTCGCCGCCTGCTGCACCAGGGCGATGCCGTTCCCCGGAAGCGCGGCGATGGCGGCGTCCCACCCCGTCGACCCGGTGTCCGACCACGTGTTGGCGTACCTCCCCGCGGCGGAGACGACCTGGTACGCGGCCTCGATCTTCGCATGCGGTTGCTGCGCAGCCGCGCTGAATGCCGTCCACCAGCCCGGAAGCATGCCGCCGGTGTCGCCCCCCACGGAGATGAGGAGGTCGTTCCCGTTGGCCGTGGCCATGGCCGCCGTCGCGATCGGGCTCGCCGGCCCGGTCGCCGTATCCAAGCCGTCCAGCGTCCCCGACAGCCCGGACCATTCCGAGACGATCGAACTGAGGTCCCCCGGAGAGGGCGCGCCGATCAACCGCATCGTCAGCGCCGCCGATGGGCTGCTGTCGACGATGCCGTACACGATCACCGTATTCTCGCGCACCTGCGACCAGATGTAGTTCCAACTCGACACCCCGCCCCCCGACACGTCCACCTGGTTGTTGTTGGAGACGTTGGCGACGACCAGCACGTCCCCGGCCTGCGGGACCTGCGGCAGCGTCACGGTCAGGGCCGTGATGTTCGCGCCCGAATTCGCCGCCTGCTGGACCAAGGCGATGTGCTGCGTTTGACCGCTGCCGAGCAAGGCGTCCTTGAGCGGAGCCCGCCAGGCGTGGGCGTCCGGGTCGTAGACGCCGAACCCCCAGGCGAGTTCCCAGTAGCACCAGGGGATGCCGCGGCTTTCCGATTGATCGCGCACGAACCGCGTCCAGTTGACGCGCGAGGCCATGTCCGCCTTGTGGTAGGCGCCGAACTCCCCAAGGAACACAGGGTAGTGCCGGGCGTCCGACCAGGCTTTGGCCTGGTTGATCGGCGCCAGGGCCGCCGCCTGCTGGCTGGAGTTGCAGCAGGACACGCCCGTGGGCAGCATCGGCGACACCCACTCCGCGCCTTGATGGGTGAAAGAGAGGGGAGAGTAATTGTGGAACGTCACGATCAGATTCGCGTCATTGGGCACGCTCAGGGAGGAGAGGTCGAAGTCCGCGGCGCCGATGACGACGATGCGGGTCGGATTGCTCCGCCGGACTGCGTTCAGCGCCCGCGCCGCGAGGTCGTTCCACTTTGACGCATTGAGCCGGCCGTGGGGTTCGTTGTAGAGATCGAAGAGCAGTCGGTTGCTCTTCCCGCTGAAGCGCCCGGCGATCTGCTGCCAGAGACTGAGAAAGCGAACGTCCAGGACGGCGTTGTCGACCGCGAACTCGCCCGAGTCGAGCGGGTCGCCGTCGAGCTGGTGGTAGTGGTGCATGTCGAGCACGACGTAGAGGCCCTTGGCGAGCAGCTTGTCGATAATCGATTCGACCCGCGTGAAGAACGCCGGGTCGATCGTGAACGGCGTCGCCGCCGCCGCATGGTTGCTCCAGCGCACCGGCAACCGCACCGTGGCGAAGCCTGCCGCGGCCGTGACGTCGATAAACTCGTCCCGCACGGGCAGGGCGCCCCAGGGCACCCACACGCCTTCTTGGGTTCCCTCCAGCATGTTGCCGAAGTTCACGCCGCGGCCCATCGCCGCGGCCGTGGCCCAGGCCGCGCCGGACCCCCCGGGCGGGCTGGTACCGGCCATGGGGGGAAAGGCCTCGATGCCGGGGCTCGCGCTCGGGCTCACGCCGGCCGCAAACGCGCCCCCGCCATACACCGAAATCACACCGATGAGCGTCAGCGCCAACAGGGTCCGGGCGACTAGTCCCACCGTCATTCCCCCCCTCTGCGGATCGCCTCACTGCCAACGCTGGAACGCTCAGCCGGAAGTCCAAACAGAAGTCCAAACAATAGAAGCAGAAGCTACGCGGTCAAAGGCGGGCTGATACACTGGCTGCGTTGGACGTGTCTACTCGCTTGGAGCGTACCCCTTCGGTTATAGTTATACCGTTCAGGATTGACGCCCGTCAATAGTAATCGCACATCGAGGGTCCGCCGCGGGACGGCGGGACGGGAAGAGTCCGGGAGCGGGCAGATGGAGTTAGGACTGTCGACCAGCCTTCTCGGCCCGGGGGCGCTGCCTGAGGGGCTGGCGGTCTTCGGCGCCGCCGGCGTCCCGTGGGTCGAGATCCACGGGTATATGCCGGAAGAGTTCGATTTCAGCGACGCGGCGCTCATTGACGCCACACGGCGGGCGCTCGAGCGCTGCCACATTCGGCTCTGGTCGTGCCATAGTCCCTCGGGCGAGGCGGTCGACCTGGCCTCGTCCGACGCCGACCTGCGGCGGCGGTCCCGCGCGGTGCTGGAGGAGGCCATGCGCGCCTCCGCGGCACTCGGCGCCCGGATCTTTGTGTGCGATGCGGCGCGGCCGCACACCGGCGACTCACCGGCGCAGGCCGACGCGCGGCGGCGGCTTTACGCCGACGGCCTGCGCGTCCTGCTCGACGGCGCCGCGCGGCTCGGCCTCCGGTTCGTGATCGAGAACCAGCCGCGCGGGGGGGCGCGCTTTGTCTCTCCCGAGGATTTCCTCCGCTTGGAGGGTGAGTACGGCCTCGTCGGGCTCGAGGCGTGTTGGGATACCGGGCACGGGTGGATCGCCGGCCAGGCGGCGGAGGCGGCCTGCCGCCTGGGACCGCGCCTGGCCACGATCCACGCCCACGACAACGACGGCAAGGGGGACCGCCATTGGCTTCCATCGAAAGGCGGAATCGCGTGGGCGCCGTTCCTGGCCTGCCTGCGACGCATCGGCTACGGCGGACCGTTCATGATGGAATTGGGGCCGCCCGATCCCCGGACCCCTGAAGCCGTCCAGCGCCTGGTCGACGACGCCGTGACCGTCTACCACCGGCTCGTCGAACCGGGTCCCGGTTAGGGGCTCCCGGCCTCGTCCGTGACGACGAGTTCGTAATGGCGCACCCGCCGGTCAAAGGTCGTCAGCAGAGCGGCGGCGTCATCGGCGACGACGGCATCCTCCGGGTCGGGACCGGCGAATCGCCGTATCGCATCGAGCGACTGCCACCAGGTAATGACGAGGATCTCGACCGCGGCGGAGACGTCCCGCGCGAGCAGCACGGCGCCCGCGTACCCATCCACCTTGCTGACCGCCGGCAGGACGCGGGTCCTCAGGTGGTCGGCGTAGGCTCGGGCCCCGGCGGGGGTGGCGCGCGCCGACCAGAAACGGGCGATCACCGGACACCGCCGATCGGGGTCCTGCCGGGCGGTTCGTGGCCGACGACAACCGCCCAGGGCTGCACCTCCCACCGTGTCACCACGCCCCTGACCACGTAAGGATCGCGCTGCGCGAAGGTGTTGGCGATCGAGGCGTCCGGCGCGCGAAACACGAGCAGCGCCCGATCCGGGGGATCCCCCAAGGCCCCGGCCAGGAGCAGCTCCCCGCGGCCGTGCGCTTCCCTGACGAGCCGGAGGTGTTCCTCCCGGTGGGGCGCCCGGCGGGCGACAAAGTCGTCGACCACATAGTAGATCAGCGCGTAACAGTTCATCCCGCCGCCGCTTCCCACACCTCCGGGGGTGTCCCTGCCGCTCTTCGCCATGACGCTGCGTCGCCTCCCTTCATCTCGTTGCCGCGCCATATCGTGCGGCGCGGCGAAAAAAATCACACTGGCCGCGCACCGGGCAGACAACACAGCGCGGCCGGACCGCTTTGCAGATCTCCCGCCCGTGGCGGATCAGCAGCAGGTGGAACGGCCCGTAGCGGGCGGGCCGAACCAGCGCCTCGACCCACCCGTGCGCCTTCTCCACGGACAGTCCCTCGGGGATGATCCCGATGCGCCTCCCGACCCGGTAGACGTGGGTGTCGACCGGGAACGCCGCCTTCCCGAGGCCGAAGATGAGCACGATCGCCGCCGTCTTGGGGCCCACCCCGTCGAGGGTCCGAAGCCAGGCCTTCGCGCGATCGACCGGCCACCGCCGGAGAAAATCCAGCGAGAGCCGGCCCCGCTCGGCGGTGATGCGCGTCAGGAGGCGCTGGATGCGCGGCGCCTTGAGCCTGCTCAGGCCGGCGGGACGTATCGCGTCGATCACCGCCTCCACCCGCGCGTCGCGCAGACGCTCCCAGGCCGGGAAGCGCCGCCGCAGCCGCTCGAACGCCCGCTGGCTGTTGGTGTCGCTGGTGTGCTGCGAGAGGACGGTGAGGATGAGCGTCGAGAGCGGGTCCAGCCTCAACCGGCGCCGCGGACCGCCGTAGCGGGCCTCCAGAATCCGATCGACCCGCGCGGTCTTGCGGCGCAGCGAGGCAGGGGGCCGCACCGTCCCGGCGACCCGGCCCTTCCGCGGAAGCGCAAGAGCCAGTGGATCCGGCAGCCCGTGCTCGCGAAGCAGTCGAGCGGTCAGCTGCTGCCCAGCAGGGCCTCCTTGAGCGGCTCGCGCCAGTAACCGCCCTGATCGCTCGGGGGGTCGCCCGGGACGCCGATCGAGCCGCCGCCGATGGGGTCATAGGCGCCGAAGCCCCAGGCGAGTTCCCAGTAGCACCAGGAGATGCTGCGGCTCTCCGCCTGCTCGCGCATGAAGCGCGTCCAGGCGACGCGCGAATTCATGTCCCCAAAGTGGTAGGACCCGAACTCGCCCAGGAGGACCGGATAGTGCCACTGGTCCGACCAGGCCTTGCCCGCCGCGATCGGCGCAACGGCCGCCGCCCGCTGGCTGTCGTCGCAGCAGGTCACGCCGATGGGCCAGGGCGGCGATACCCACTCCGCGCCCTGATGGGTGAAGGTGAGGGGAGAGTAGTCGTGAAACGTGCCGATGAGGTTGGCGTCATTGGGGAGGCTCAGGGAAGAGAGGTCATAGTTGGCTCCAGCGAGGACGACGATGCGGGTCGGATTGCTCTGCCGCACCACGGAGAGCGCCCGCGCCGCGAGGGCGTTCCATCGTGAAGGCGTGAGCCGCCCGTGGGGCTCGTTGTAGAGCTCGAAGAGCAGATGGTCGCTCTTGTCGCGAAAGCGCCAGGCGATCTGCTGCCAGAGACCGACAAAGCGCGTGTCCAGGACTCTGGCGCTGACCGCGAACTCCCCGCTGTCGAGTCGATCGCCGTCGAGTTGGTGGTAGTGGTGCATGTCGAGCACGACGTAGAGGCCTTTGGCGAGTAGCTTGTCGACGATCGATTCGACGCGCTCAAAGAAGTCGTCGTTGATCGTGAACGGGGCCCGCGCCGCCGCATGGTTGCTCCAGCGCACAGGCAGGCGCACCGAGGTGAAGCCCGCCGCGGCCGTGACGTCGATGAACTCGTCCCGCACGGGAACGGCGCCCGAGGGATCCCACTGTCCTTCGTTGACGCCCTCCAGCATGTTGCCGAAGTTCACCCCGCGCCCCAGCGCGGCGGCGGTGACCCAGGCCTTGACGGAGGCCCCGGGCGGACGGCCATACGCCATGGCGGAAACACCCTCGATGCCGGAACGCGCGCCCGGACTCGCGCGGACGGCGGCGGCGGCCCCTGCGTAGACGGAAAGCGCGGCAAAGAGCAGCAGGACACACAGGATCCGGACGGACCGAACCATTCGCACGCCTCCCACCTCTTTCCTTTTCCGGCGTCCTGCGCTCACCGACCAGCCGATGACGCCGCGAGGGCACCGGCGGCGCGCGGAGCCGGGCCTGGTTCGCTCGTGCCTGAGCTTCCGTGTCTTCCAGTTCTAGGCCGGGGCCGCACATCCTCCGCTCTCGCAAAACGCCCCGTTGGTCCGGCCCCCCCGCGGGCGCGGCCCCCGGCGGGCGCAGGATCTGCATGGCCGCTGCAAAATATGGCTAGCGAGACGCGCAGCCGGGCACCCCAGAGGGTGGACGGCGAAGGGAGTCTGAGCCGGTGTTCAAAGGAACCGTCGTTGCCATCCATATCGCGCCGGACGCGGCCGCGAAGATGATCCCGGTCAAAGAGGTGCGCGCCGTTCCCGGGCAGGGCCTGGAGGGGGACCGCTACTTTCACCGGAAGGGGACGTACTCGGAGAAGCCCGGGCCCGACCGCGAGGTCACCTTGATCGAGATCGAGGCGATCGAAGCGTTGAAGCGCGACTACCGCGTGGCGCTGGATCCCGGGGACAGCCGCCGCAACATCGCCACCCGGGGCGTCCCGCTCAACCAGCTGGTCGGTCGGGAGTTCACCGTCGGCGCCGTCGGCCTGCGGGGGATCCGCCTGTGCGAGCCCTGCGGCCACCTCGAAGGGCTCACCCGCGAAGGCGTGAGAGCCGGGTTGGTCCACCGGGGCGGCCTGCGCGCGCAGATCCTGACCGGTGGGGTGATCCGGCCCGGAGACCCGGTGCAGGGATCGTAGCGTCCCGGCCGGTCCCACCGCACGCCAAGGGGATTCTCCTGGACGGCATTCTCTACCGCGCCCTCTATGTGGCCGTCTGGGCGTTCGCGCGGGCGCTGTTCCGGCTGACCGTGATCGGTGCGGCGCGGCTGCCGCGAACCGGGGCCGCCGTGATCGTCGCGAATCACATCAGCTGGCTGGATCCCATCATCCTCCCGCTGGCGATGCCGCGGAAGCCGGCGTTTCTTGCAATGGAAGAGCTGTGGCGGATGCGGGGGGTGCGCCTGGTGATGCGGGCCTACGGCCCGCTGGCGATTCCCCTCAACCGCGGCGGCGTCGACGCGACGGCGCTCAAGCGCAGCCTGCAGGCGCTGAGGGACGGAGCGCTGCTCATCGTCTTTCCCGAGGGAGGCATCAGCCCCGACGGCCGGCTCCGCCCGTTCCACCGGGGCGCGGCGCTCATGGCCGCCCGCGCCCGCGCGCCCCTGGTCCCGGTCGCGATCACCGGGACCGCGGACGCGCTCCCCCTTGGGCGAATCATGCCGCGGCGCCGGCCCGTCATCGTGCGCATCGGGATCCCGATCCCTCCGCCCGGCCAGGAACGCGAGGACCTCGAGCGCGCGACCGAGGCGGCGGCCGCGCAGATTGCCGCGATGCGGCAGGCCCCCCAGGGAGACGGGCCCCGGCGCTAGGCGTCGGGCCCTCGAAGACCCCGCCTTCCTCCCCAGACCTTTCGGCCGGCGAAAGCGGCAACACGCTGCAGGGCTTCGACCGGCTCGGGAGCGAACTTTTCGTGGAGACTGCACGGAGGGAGTCGATGACGCCCGTTCCCTGCGCGGAAGCCGGTCAGGTCAACATCAGTTTCACGCAGCTCGGAGTCTGGCGCATGGTCACCCTTGGGATCGTCCAGGGGATCACCGAGCTCCTGCCGATCAGCAGCACGGCGCACCTCCGCGTCATCCCGAGCCTCCTGGGGTGGCCGGACCCGGGGTCGGCCTTCTCCGCCGCCATGCAGCTGGCCAGCCTCCTCGCCGTGATCAGCTTCCTGGGCGGGGACGCCCTCCGTATCGCCGGGCGCGCGGCGGAGGCGGCCCGGCGGGGAGACTGGCAGGACCATTCGTTCCGGGTCACGGCCGGGATCGTCCTCGGCACGCTCCCGATCGCGATCGCCGGGCTCGCGCTGAAGAGGACACTGGAGGGGTGCGGGTCGCCCCTCCGGAACATCGCGGTGATCGGGTGGGCGTGCATCGTCATGGGCGCGCTGCTGGCGCTCGCCGAACGCTACGGGCAGAGCACCTCGGGCCGGGCCAGGCGCCGGGAATCCGACCTGACCCTTGGGGACGGCATCGCCGTCGGGATCGCCCAGGCGTTCGCCCTGGTGCCGGGAGTGTCCCGGTCCGGCTCCACGCTGACGGCCGCGCTGGCCCTGGGGATGGAGCGCGCCACCGCCGCCTGGTTCTCGTTCCTTCTCGGCCTGCCGGCGATCGCGCTGGCGGGGCTCGTGGAGCTGTGGAGCCTCCGCAAGGCCGGGCTGCACGCCCACGGCTGGGCGCTGCTGGCGCTGGGATTGGCCTCGGGCAGCGCGGCGTCCTATCTCGCGCTGTGGGGACTGGTGCGCTACCTCAAAGAGCACACGAGCTGGGTCTTCGTCTGGTACCGGATCGTGCTGGGAGCCGTGCTCCTGTGGGGCGCGGCCCGAGGAGTATTCCGCTGAGCCGGCGCATCGCGGCGGCGGCAGGCCGGACCGCGGCGTCGCAATCGCGAAGAGCGCGAAAAGAAGGAGGGCAGGAGATGGCGCGAGACCGGAAGACCATGTGGGGGACGGCACTCCTTGCGGTGGCCGGCGGGCTCCTGGCGGCCGGCGGCGCGGCCGGGCCGGCGGGCGACAGCCTGATCGGTCGGGCGGCGGCAGCGCCCGCGATCGACGTCACCGTCGCCGGCGTCAAGCCGAATGGGCCCATTCCCGGCCAGTTCGCCTTCTGCGTCCCGGCCGCGCAGGGCCACGTCACCCTCGGCCCCAACAAGAACCCGGAGATCTCCTGGTCCAAGGGGCCCGACGGGACGGAGTCCTACGCCGTCATCGTGGTCGACCCCGATGTGCCGTCGATCTTCGACGCGGTCAATAAAGAAGGCCAGACCATCCCCGCCAGCCTGAGGCGCATCAACTTCTACCACTGGATCCTGGTCGATATCCCGGCGACGACCACCAGCATCCCCGCCGGCGCGGACTCGAACGGCGTCACCCCGCACGGCAAGAAGCCGGGCATGACCAAGTACGGCAACCGCGGGGTCAACGACTACGGCTCCTTCTTCGCCGGCAACCCGGCGATGAAGGGCGACTACGGCGGGTACGACGGCCCCTGCCCGCCCTGGAACGATGAGATCCCGCACCACTACCACTTCATGGTGTACGCGCTCAACGTCTCCATGCTCGCTGTGCACGGGAAGGTCGACGGACTCGAAGCGCTCAGGGCGATGGAGAATCACATCCTGGCCCTGGGCGAGACGGTCGGCCTCTACGCGCTCAATCCCGATATCGCCAAGCGGATCGGCATGAAATAGCGCGTTCCAAAGCGCTTCGGTGCGAAGGGGGGAACTGACATGGACCTGACCATGGCCATGGGAGCCCGCGCGCAGGCCCCGTGGTGGTCCGAAGTCACACCTGACCAGCGGCGGACGCTGCTCGCCGCCTGGGCGGGCTGGGTGCTCGATGCGTTCGACTTCACCATTCTCCTGCTGGTGCTCGGCAACATTGCCGGGACCTTCGGCGTCAGCCTTGTCGCGATGGGGGCGGTGATCACCGGAACGCTGTTCTGCCGCCTGATCGGCGGGGTGCTGGTGGGGACGTGGGCCGATCGCGTCGGGCGCCGGCTGCCCTTGATGGTGTCCATTATCGCGTTCTCGTTCTTCGAGCTCCTCTCCGGGTTCGCCCCGAATTACACGACGTTCCTGGTCCTCCGGCTGCTGTTTGGCGTGGGCATGGGCGGCGAGTGGGCGGCCGGGACCCCGCTGGCGATGGAGAGCTGGCCCCAGCGATCCCGCGGGGTCGCCTCGGGATTCCTGCAGGGGGGGTGGCCGGTCGGGTATCTGCTGGCCACGATCGTGTACTTCGTGGTGTTCCCGATGTGGGGCTGGCGGGCGCTCTTCTGGATCGGCGCGCTGCCGGCGCTGCTGGTCCTCTATATCCGCCGCCGCGTGCCGGAGTCACCGGTGTGGCGCGCGCGGCGCGAGAAGCTGCGCCGGGAAGGCCGCTCCGATCAAGTGTCGCTGCTGCGCTTGTTTGGTCCGGACCTGATCGGCACGACCCTCCATGCGTTTCTTGTCATGGGCGCCATGATGTTCTCGTACTATGCGATCTCCTCATTCTGGCCGACCTTTCTGAGCACCGAGCTGCATCTCACCGTGGGGCAGAAGACCCTGTTCCTGGTCCTGTTGAACCTGGGGAGCATCGCCGGGTACTGGACCGCCGGGCCGATCTCGGAGCGTCTCGGGCGCAGGACCACCCTCGTCCTCTTCGCACTCGTCGGCCTCGCGTTCATCCCCTGGTACGCGCTGACCCTCAACCACACGCAGGTGCTGATCGGCGGCATGCTCGAAGGCGCCATCGGGGTCGGCCTGTGGGGGGTGGCTCCGGCCTACCTCGCCGAGCGCTTCCCCACGGCGGCGCGCGGCGCCGGCCCGGGCGCCGCCTACCACGTCGGGGCGGCGATCGGGTCGTTCACCCCGACACTCCAGGCGCTGTTCCACCGGGGCGGCATGTCCCTCGGGCAGTCGATCGGGATCACCATCGCGATGGCGCTGGTCGCCCTCGCCATCGTGGTCGCCGCCGGACCGGAGCCCAGGGGGCGCGTCTTCTCGGCAGAGGCCTGAGCGCGCGCTCACCCCAGGCCTCGTCCGGCGACCGCGTGCGGGTCGGCCAGGTCGCGCACGGCGTCGCCGACCAGGTTCAGCGACAGCACGGTCGCCACGATGGCCGTCCCCGGAAAGACGATGAACCACGGCGCCAGGGCGATGAAGACGTGGGCCTCGTCCAGCATGTTCCCCCACGTCGGCGTGGGCGGCTTGACGCCCAGGCCCAGGAAGGACAGCGCCGCGTCCGCCAGGATCGCTTCCGCGAAGACGAATGTCGACTGGACGATCAGCGGAGGGACCGCGTTCTTGAGGATGTGCGCCGTCAGGATGCGGACGTCCCCTCCGCCCAACGCGACCGCGGCCTCCACGAAGGCCCGTTCCCGCAGCTGCAGGGTCGAGGCCCGCACGATCCTCGCCGTCCGCGGGAAGTACACGAGCGCGATGGCGATGACCTCGTTGCGGGCGCCCACCCCAAGGGCGGCCACCAGGGCGATGGCCAGCAGGATGGCGGGAAAGGCCATCAGACCATCGAGGAGCCGCGTCAGGGTGGTGTCCAGCCATCGGTAGTACCCGGTGAGCAGCCCGGCCGCGGTGCCGAGGACGGTGCTGAGCGCCATCACGGCGAGCCCGATCGGCAGGGAGACCCGCCCGCTGTAGAGGACCCGCGCGAACACGTCGCGTCCGAAGTTGTCGGTCCCGAACGGATGGACGGACGACGGCGGATGGAGCCGGGCGGCCATCTCGATCCGGTCGGGGGCCGGCAGCCCCAGCCACGGCGCGGCGAGGGCGGCGAGCGAGAGCAGACCGAGCACCGCGAGCGCCGCCGCCGCCATCGGCCGGCGCCGGACCAGCAGTGTGACGAAGCGCGCCATCCGGCTAGTACCTGACGCGCGGGTCGATGACCGCGTAGAGCAGGTCCACGGCCAGGTTGAGCAGCACGTACACGGCCGCCGCAAACAGCACCACGCCCTCGATGACGGGATAGTCGCGCCGGCTGACGGACTGGATCACCAGGCTGCCGATCCCGGGCAGGACGAACACCGACTCCACGACCACGGCCCCCGACAGGAGGTTGGCCAGGCTCGTGCCGATGACCGTCACCGTCGGGATCAGGGCGTTGCGAAGCGCGTGCCTGAGGAGCACCGCCGCGTCGGCCACACCCTTGCTCCGCGCCGTCCGGATGTAGTCCTCGTCCAGGATCTCGATCGTGGCGTCCCGCGCCATCCGGGCGATCAGCCCGGCCTGGGTGAACGCCAGCGCCAGAGCCGGGAGGAGCAGGTGCCGGAGCCAGGGCCCGACGCCCCGGAGGGGTGACTCGTACCCCGCGACGGGAAACCAGCGGGCGGCCACGGCGAACACGGCGATCAGGTTGAGTCCCATCCAGAACGATGGGATGGACACCCCGAGCAGGACGGCGGACATGAAGACCTGGTCGAACCGGCTGTGCCGCTTCCACGCCGCCAGCACACCCGAGGGGATGGCCGCGCCGATCGCCAGCATCTCGGCGAGCGCGGTCAGGCCTGCCGTCGGCCCGAGGTGCTGCCAGATCGCCTGCGCCACGGTCTGGCGGAGGAAGATCGAGTCCCCCAGGTTGCCCCGCAGCAGCCGGCCAAGCCACAGCGCCAGCTGAACGGCCAGCGGCCGGTCCAGGCCGAGCGCGTGCCGGAGGCGCGCCACCTGGGCGGCCGAGGCATCCGGGCCGAGGATCACCGCGGCCGGGTCGCCCGGAATCAGGTGAAGGAGCAGGAACGCCGTGACGCCGACGGCCAGCAGCACCGGCAGGAGCGCGGCCACGCGCCCGGCGAGGTACCGCGTCACGTGGCCGGCACGATCGTTCTCGCTACCGCGTCACCCACACGTTCCAGAACCGCACGTCGAAGTAGCTCGTGTAGCCGCGCAGGTGGTCGTTGTACACTTCGAGGCCGTACTCGTTGCCGATCTTCGCCACCGGGACGTCCGTGTAGAACGTCGCCTGGATCTGCTCGATCAGCGCCTTCCGCCCCGCGGCATCCCTGGGGGAGGTTTGCCCCCACCGGCTCAGCAGATCGTCCATCGCCGCGCTCTCGTAGAATCCCGGCCAGGTTCTGGCGAAGAAGATCACCGCGGTGGGATCGAACGACGGCGAAAACCCGGTCAGGAAGATGTCCCACAGGTCCTTCTTCGTCCGCCGGCTCAGCAGCGTCGGCCAGTCGTAGACCTGCTCGTCCACGGCAAACCCGGCCGCCTGGAGCTGCGGGACCAGGACCTGGCTCAGGTTGTAGTTCCAGGCATAGTCCTTGGTCGCCAGGAGCGCGATCGTCCGGCCGGCGTATCCCGCTTCTTTCATCAGGGCTCTGGCCTTCTCGAGGTTCTGGTGGTTGTAGACGTCCTTTCCCACGGTCGTGTACAGGGCGTCCTGCTGCGGGAAGAAGAGCGCCGGATCGAGACTCCAGAACTCCTTCGGCCCCACCGCCGCCATCAGATCGCCCGGCTTGATGGCGTAGAGGACGGCCCGCCGCATCCGCGCGTCGTTGAAGGGCGGACGGGCCTTGTTGAACACCACGCCCCGCCAGGTGAACACCTTCACGATGTCCGCGGTGAGATGCGGATTGCCCTTGATCTGCGGGTAGAGATCGGGCGCGAGCTCCAGGGCCAGGTCGTACTCTCCGGTCGACACGCCGGCGAACCTGACCTGATCGTCGCGGACCGGGAGGAAGTCGATCTCGTCGGCGTAGGCGACCTTCCGGCCGGTGAGCCCGCCCCAGTCCTCCGCGCGCGCCGCATAATGCGGGTTTCGCGCCAGCACGATCTGCCGGCCCTGCTCCCATTTCTGGAAGGCGTACGGCCCGGTGCCGATGTAGTCCCTGGCCGGCTGCGCGCCGGCCGCGCGGGCGAGGCTCTGCGGCATGATGATCGCCGCCTGCTTGGGATCCCCGAGATTGTCGATGAGCGGGGCGAACACGCGGTTCAAGGTGATCTCGATGGTCGCCGGATCGACCTTCGTCACGTGCTTGATGAACGTGAACGTCTCCCGCCCGCCGCCGCTCAGCTCCCCCCAGCGCTCCAGGGACGCCACAACGTCGTCCGCGGTCATCGGCTGGCCGGTGTGGAAGGCGACCCCCCTGCGCAGCCGGATCGTGTAGTGGAGGCCGTCGGCGCTGACCGAGTAGCCTTCCGCCAGGAGAGGTTTGACGTCGTAGTTCCGGTCGAGGGCGAACAGGGTCTCATAGACGTGCCAGGCCACCAGCCGGGTCGCCGTCGCCGTGGAGGCCGTCCAGTCGAGCGTGCCCGGCTCGGCGTTGGTGGCGACATGGATCACCCCGCCGGCGGCCGGCCCGGCGCCCCGGGCCATCCCGGCCCCGGCCAGACCAACCGCCGCCGCGATCAGGAGGACACGGATCCCCAGATTCATCCCGAACACACGCATCACGCCCCCCGGCCGCCGCCGCCGGCCGTCCCCTCGCGGCTCAACTTCGGGAAGCTGGGATCGTGTCCCTTGCGGGCGCCGGCGGAGCCTACTCCTCCGCGAGCACGGCGTCGGCCTCGATCTCCACGAGGATCTCCGGAGCGATCAGCCGGCTCACTTCCACCATGCTGGTCGCCGGCCGGATCTCCCGGAACACCTCACCGTGCGCGCGGCCGATCTGCTCCCAGGCCCCGATGTCGGTGACGTAGATCCGGGTCCGGACGACATCCTTGAGCGTTCCACCGAGAGCCCGCAACGCCGCGTCGATGTTCCGGAGGATTTGCACGGTCTGAGCGTACGGGTCCCCGGCGCCCACGATCTTGCCGGAGGCATCGGTGGCCGTGGTGCCCGAGACGTGCACAAAGGGCCCGGCCCGAACGGCCCGCGAGTACCCGACGATGGGCTCCCACGGCGTGCCGGTGGCGTACCGCCGCCGCTCCATATCAGCGGCGCTCCACGGCCAGCCCGACCATGACGGCGCCGGCCGCCCCGTCCAGGGCGCGCCGGATCCCCGGCCCGAAGCGCGCGGCGGCCCGCGCGACCAGGAGCCCGATCCCCCACAGCAGGATGCCTACCCCCACCCCGAATGCCATGGAGCGCGCCGAGGAATAGCCGCCGCTGACGGCGTTGCGCGCGACCAGGGCCATGTCAGGCCCCGGGGTCACGATCAAGATCGCCGAGACCACAAGATAGGCGATGAAGCGCGCGTCCACGATGCGGCTACGGCCTTGCGGCCTTGGATGTTGTCTCGGCGCGCTGCCTGCGGATACCTTCGTAGTACTCGACGTACCGGCGTACGACGTCCTCCTCTTTGGCGCCGGTATCGTAAACGGGCGAGATGAGAGGTGCCGCCTGCCGGACGTCGATGAGGACCACTCGCTCGACCCGCCGCGCCAGCGCGTCGCTGAGGCCGTACGTGTTCCTGTAGAAGGCCATGGCGCGCTCGAGGAGGGGGCCGCCGTCGACGATCGTGGCGTGTCCCTTGAAGCGGTAACCCCGCCGGGTGATCGGGTCGACGACGTTGACTTCTACCGCCGGGTTGCGGGTCAGGTTGGCAACCGTCCCCGGCGAGCAGATATCGGCGAATATCAGATGGTTGTCGTCCCACACGGTGGTGGTGCCCTTCGGCGACAGGTTCGGCGTGCCGTCGGCGCAGACGGTGGCCACGAAGCCGAGCCGTTGCTCCCGGACAACGCGCTGCATGTCCTCGGTCAGGACTCCCATCGCCCGGCCTCCTCACGCTGCGCCGAACGGCCGCATCACGCCGGCCGCGGCCGTTCGGCGCGTCACGAACTCTCGCGCTTTCCTGCGGTGTCGCCGCGTCACCTGCACCTAGAGCTTGATGGGCTCGAGCGCGTGGGCGAACCGGGGGTCGTCGCGGCGAAAGACGTCCGGGTTCGTGCCGCATTCCAGCGCCAGGTGATAGGTAAAGAGCTGCAGCGGCACAAGGCCGACGAGCGCCGTGAACGGCTCCGGCACCTCCGGCACGACACACCACCCCGCGGCCCCCGGCCGCATGGATTCCCCCGTGCCGTCGCCCACGACGAGATAGGCCGCCCCGATCTTGGTGATCATGCCGGCCAGCTCCGTGACGCGCGCCTGCGCCGCGCCCGCCGGCGCGACCAGGACGAACACGTCCTTCGGATCCGTGCACTGGAACGGGCCGTGCAGCATCGTCTCGACCGCGAGGCCCTCGGCCATCAAGTACGCGGCCTCCTTGATCTTCAGCGCGACCTCGTGCGCCACCACGGCGCTCGGCCCGCCGCCGACGATCCAGATCCGCCTTCGCCCGACGTGCTCGCGGGCCCATCCGGCCATGTCGCGTTCCGTCGCCAGCGCCGTGCGGATGGCCGCGGGCACGCGGTCGGACAGCACCGCCTCCGGGAGGAGCCGCGCGCCCGTCCGGCGCCGGCCGAGGTGCCCGGCCAGGGTCGAGAGCACCGCGAGCGCGGCCGTGTAGCTGATCGTGTGGGCCGACGAGATCTCCTGGGGGACCGTCACGAAGACGGCGTCGGCCTCCGGCCTCGTCGCGACGTTCCCCTCGCCGGTCACGAGCGCCGTGAGGCATCCCGCTGCTTTCGCCCGGGCCAGGGAGCGGACGGTGTAGTCCTTGTTGCCGCGGTGGCTGACCCCGATGACGCAGTCCTTCGCGCCGAGCCGCGGGCCGTAGAGGGCAAAGTCGAACGCCTGGTACGCGTGGACCGGCAGATCCCCGCCGTACGCGCGCAGGATGTGCTCGCCGACCAGGGCGGCGTGGGACGAGGTCCCGGTGCCGACGAGGAAGAGCCGGTCGCAGGACGCGGCGCGCGCCGCGAACCGGCCGGCCTCCGCGTCGTTCCGGCCGGCCACCCGAACAAACGCATCGGGCTGCCCCTGGACCGCGTCGTACATGTGGTACGGGTGGCGCGTGCGCTTTTCCGTCATGGCCGCCTCTCGCCGAACAGGATCGTGGACACGCCTACTTGGCCGCGCGAATCAGCTCGACGAAGTACCGGTGCACCCGATCGTCCGGGGTCAGCTCCGGGTGAAAGGACGAGACGAGGAGACGGCCCTCGCGCGCAAACACCGGACGTCCCTCATGGGACGCCAGGACCTGCACGCCCCGCCCCACCTCATCGATGATCGGCGCCCGGATGAAGACGCCGTGCAGCGGCGCCGGTCCGAGCACGGGGATCTCCAGGTCGGCCTCGAACGAGTCGACCTGCCGGCCATAGGCGTTCCGGGTCACCGCGATATCCATCAGGCGCAGCAGCGGCGGCTCGCCGCCCGCGGCCCGGCGGGCCATCAGGATCATCCCGGCGCAGGTCCCGTAGAGGCCCATGCCGAGCCCGACCCGCTCCGGAATCGCCCGGTCGAGGCCGGAGCGGACCATCAGCTTGCCGATGGTGGTGGATTCCCCGCCCGGCAGGATCAACCCGTCCACGCCGTCGAGGTCCTTGGGGAGACGGACCTCCACCGCATCCACCCCGATCCGCCGGAGGGTGACCCGGTGCTCGATCACGTCCCCCTGGATCGCCAGCACGCCGATTTTCATCGCTTCGATCTCCCGCTCTCGGGCCGCCCCCCGAGCGCTCCGCCGCCGACAGCCTTCCTCGCGGCTCCCTACACGCCGCGCACCTGGAGCAGCTCGCCCTCGGGGAGCTTGCGGATGTCGAGCCCGCGCATCGGCTCGCCGATCCCTTCGGAGACGCGCGCGATCACGTCCGGATCGTTGAAATGCGTGGTCGCCTCCACGATCGCCTTGGCCCGCCTGGCCGGATCCTTGGACTTGAAGATGCCCGAGCCGACGAAGTTCCCATCGCACCCGAGCTGCATCATCAGCGCCGCATCCGCCGGTGTGGCGAGCCCTCCCGCCGAGAAATTCACCACGGGCAGCCGCCCGAGGGACCGGGTCTCGAGCACGAGCTCATACGGAGCGCCGAGCTCTTTGGCGATCGTCATCAGCTCCTCTTCCGGAGCCGCCTGGAGCGCGCGGATGCCGTCCATCACCGCGCGCATGTGGCGGACCGCTTCGACGACGTTCCCGGTGCCCGCCTCCCCCTTCGTGCGGATCATCGCCGCGCCCTCGCCGATCCGGCGGAGCGCCTCGCCGAGATCGCGGCAGCCGCACACGAACGGGATCTTGAACACGTGCTTGTTGATGTGGTACCGCTCGTCCGCGGGGGTGAGGACTTCGCTCTCGTCGATGAAGTCGACGCCCAGCGCCTCGAGCACCCGCGCCTCGACGAAGTGGCCGATCCGCGCCTTGGCCATCACGGGGATCGTGACGACCTCCATGATCTCCTTGACCTTGAGGGGATCGGCCATCCGGGCCACGCCGCCCTCCGCCCGGATATCGGCGGGCACGCGCTCCAGCGCCATCACCGCGCAGGCGCCGGCATCTTCGGCGATCTTCGCCTGCTCGGCGGTCGTCACGTCCATGATGACGCCGCCCTTCAGCATCTGTGCCAGACCTCGCTTGAGCTTTACCGTTCCGACGTCCGCCATGTGTACGCCTCCCGTGGTTCGAATTTTCTCAACACCCAACCCCGTCCAGACCCAGCTCCGGGGCGATCCCCTGAAGGGCCGCGATGACGGCGGCGATGTGCTCCTCGAGCGGCATGCCCATCTCCTCCGCGCCTTTGACGATATCCTCGCGGCGGACGCCCTTCGCGAATGCCTTGTCCTTCATCTTCTTCTTGACGGACGCCACGTCGACGTCCGCCAGCCGCTTCGTCGGCCTGACCAGCGCCACGGCGATCACGAACCCGCTGAGCTCGTCGGCGGCGAACAGGGCCTTCTCCATCCGGGTGGCCCTGGGTACACCGCTGTAGTCCGCGTGCGACAGAATCGCCCGGCAGAGGCTCTCGTCGAGACCGCGCTTCCGCAGCAACTCGACCCCCACGAAGGGATGCCCTGCCTCCTGCGAGGGATGCTTCTCGTAGTCCAGGTCGTGGAGCAGACCGGCGAGGCCCCAGGCGGCTTCATCCTCACCGAACCGCCGGGCATACGCCCGCATCACCGCCTCCACCGCCACCATGTGCTTGAGGAGGTTCGGGTTTTTCGTGTGCTCGCTCAGGATCACCCAGGCCTCATCTCTGGTCATTCCGGACACCAATCACCGCTTCCAGGGCACCGTTTCCAGTGTACCTAATAACACTCGTTGACGATCTTGGCAGAAAACGCTACAGTGATTATACGATGCCATATATCGTTGTCAATAAACGCCAAAATTAATAGGTACACATAGATACACATCATGCAAATTGCCCTGGATCGCTCGTCAGAGATCCCTCTCTATAGACAGCTCCACGCGGGAATCGCCGGACGCATCCGGGCCGGCGATTTGACGCCGGGAGCGCAGCTTCCGTCTGTAAGGAACCTGGCGAAAACTCTCCGGGTCAGCCAGATCACTGTCGTTCAAGCGTATAACGCCCTGGCCGCCGAAGGGCTCATTGGGGCTTCTGCCGGGCGCGGGACGTTCGTCAGAGCCATCGCTGACGAAGGCGGGCCGGACCCTGCGTTGCGCCGGACCAATGATTCTCCCGGCGGATCAGAAAGCCGCGACGATTGGCAGTCGTCGATGCCCGTCTACCTGCGGGCGCCCAGGATCGGCGCGATGCAATCCCTCCTTCGGCCGGGGCGGCGGCCCGGCACGATCTCGCTGGCCGGAGGCACACCGGATCCCGGTCTCTTCCCGCTCCGCGCACTTGGCCGCCTCTGGAGCCGCGTGATGGCGCTTGAAGATCCGAGGTTTCTCCAATACGGAACGCCGCAGGGGGATTTCCACCTGCGGTCGTGGATCGCGGAACGCAGCGCGTCGATGGGGATCACCGCCCGCCCGGAAGACGTCCTCGTGACGTCAGGCTCGCAGCAGGCCATCGATCTCATCGCCCGCACGTTCGTGGGGCCGGGGGATTACGTCCTGGTCGAGAGCCCGACCTTCATCACAGCCCTGGACATCCTCGAGGGCCGCGGCGCAAAGCTGCTCAGCGTTCCCCTGGAGGCGGAGGGGCCTCGGGTTGACCAGATCGCCTCACTGATCGAACGGTACCGGCCGCGGCTCATGTACACGATCCCGACCGGCCACAATCCCACCGGCATCACCATGGCCGAGGAGCGGCGCCGCCACCTGGCCTCGCTGGCGCGCCGGCACAACCTGCTCATCCTGGAGGACGACAGCTGCAGCGAGTTCGCCTACGATGCCGATGCGCCGCCGGCCATCAAAGCCTTCGATCAGGGCGGTCATGTGGCGCTCGTGGTGAGCTTCTCGAAGACGGTCATCCCGGGACTGCGGGTCGGGTGCGTGATCGCTCACGGGCCGCTGATGGCCCGGCTCGCCGAGTCCAAGTCGCTCGGGGATCGATTCACGTCGCCGCTGATCCAGCGAACTCTCTGGCGGTACCTGTCGGCGCCCCAGTACACGAGGGATCTCGTGGCGGCGCGGGAGACCTACCGGCGCAGGCGGGACGCGCTTCTCCGGACGCTGAAAGAGGTCATGCCGTCCGGCGTGAAGTGGACTCACCCGGCGGCGGGATTCAATCTGTGGATTCACCTGCCCGACGGCATCCGGGCCGCCGAGGCTTTCGAGGAAGGCCTCAAAGAGGGGGTGGCCTGCGCTTTGGGCGACCTCTTCCTGCCCCACGAGCCTCCGCCCGCAGGGTTGCGGATCTCGTTCGCCGACAATCCAGAGGATGTCGCGGCCGAAGGGGTGAGGAGGCTGGCCAGGGCGATTGCCAGGCTCCTCTCAAGGGGCGACCGGGGGGAACGGGAAGGGGAGTTTGTGACGACCGTATGAGGGGAAAAGTGTCAGGCGGCCAGGTATCGGCGTGCCGGGTCTCTACCGGAGCATGATGTCGACCAGCCGCTCCAGTTCCTCTGTCGAGTAGTACTGGATCTGGATCGTCCCGCGCTTGCCCTTCGAGAGGATGCTTACACCGGTGCCGAACCGCTCCTGCAGTTGGGCCGCGAGATCGGCCAGCACGGGGTCCCGCGTGGGCCGGCGCCGAGAAATTGTTTCACGTGAAACATTTCGCAGCGTGGCCTTGATCAGCGCCTCAGTTTCCCTGACCGAGAGGCCCCGCTTCTCAACGTGCTGCCAGATCTGCACCAGGCGGCCGTGGTCCGGAACGCTGAGAAGCGCGCGGCCGTGTCCCTCGCTCAACCGCCCCTTTTCGACGGCGTCCTGTACGTCCTGAGGGAGTTCGAGGAGCCGCATGGTGTTGGCGACGGACGACCTGCTTCCCCCCGTGGCATCCGCGACCTGGTCCTGGGTCATTCCGAAATCGTTCACCAGCCGCCGGTAGGCTCGAGCGCGCTCGACGGGATTCAGATCCTCACGCCGGAGGTTCTCGATAAGAGCGACTTCGAGGGCCTCCCGGTCGGAGACGTCCTTGACCACGGCGGGGATAGTCGTCAGGCCCGCCGCCTGCGCCGCCCTCAAGCGGCGTTCACCGGCGACCACCTGGTATCCCCCGTTGGCCCGGCGGGCGACGATGGGCTGCAAAACGCCGTATCGTCTGACCGAGGCCACCAATTCGTCAAAAGCCGGTCCCGCGATCTCGTGCCTCGGCTGGAATGGGCTCGCTGAAAGCGATGCAATCTCGAGATCATGCACCGGACCCGCTCCCTGCTCCTGACCCGCCCCCTCCACCGCCTCTGCCCCTGGAATCAGGGCTCCGAGACCGCGGCCGAGCCCTCGCTTAGTCATATCGATCGCCTCCACCCACTCTGGGGTCGATCCCGGCGACGGCCGCCGGCACCTGCACGGCGCCTCCCCGACTGGAGACATGGGGGAGGCCGATGCGGTCGGCGAACTCGCCTGCCAGGGTGAGGTACGCTGCCGCGCCCCGCGATCCGGGCGCGTACGCGATGATCGGCTGGCCGTAACTCGGGGCCTCGGCCAGCCGGATGCTCCTTGGGACAACCGTCTCGAAGACCTTGCTCCCAAAGTGGTTCCTGACCTCGGCCGCCACCTGGTCGGAAAGCTTCGTCCGGGGATCCGCCATCGTCAGGAGGACTCCCGAAACGTCGAGGCCGGCATTCAGGTGGCGCTTGACGAGGTCGATCGTCGTCACGAGCGACGACAGCCCCTCGAGCGCGTAGTATTCGCACTGCAGCGGGATGAGGCACGCGTCCGCGGCCGTGAGCGCGTTGATCGTCAGCAGGCCGAGGGAAGGCGGGCAGTCGATGATCACGACGTCGTAGTGGTTCCTGGCGGTCCTCAGAGCGTTCTTCAAGCGGGTCTCCCGGGCGATCGTGGCCGTGAGCTCCACTTCGGCTCCCGCCAATCGCACGTCCGATGGAACGAGGTCCAGGCCGGCCGTCGCCGTCCGCTGGATCACGTGGTCGAGGGGATCCCCGCCGATCAGCACGTCATAGACCGACATGCGCAGGCCGGCCTTGGAGATGCCGACCCCGCTCGTCGAGTTGCCCTGAGGGTCGAGGTCCACAAGCAGGATGACGCGCCCGAGGGAGGCAAGTGCGGCGGACAGGTTGACGGCAGTGGTGGTCTTCCCCACTCCGCCCTTCTGGTTGACGATCGCGAACGTGTTCCCCGTCGGCTGCGACCCCATTTCTGTATAAGGCTTCTGCGGCTGCGACGATGGAGGGGCCGGTCGGTCGCAATCGAGCACCAGTTCTCTCCTCCGACTTTGAAATCCTCCATGCACCCTCTGGCAAACCCCCCGGGGAGGGGGGGTGTCGAGCGAACCCCAACCTGAGGGAATCTCGACGCCACGAGGCAGCGCTTGGGGGCCGTCGGCGGGCCGCTCTCGTGTATATCTATATATGGAAATATCTCTCTATGACTGGATGCCCCGATGTGAGGGGGGGAGGGGTCGCGGGCGCCTTCACGAAACGTCCTGGCAGCGCGACTCTGTTCGACAGGGGGCTGGTTTCTATGTCAATGCGGATCCTGCCGGCGCTGGCGCTCGCGCTTACGGTGGGCGCCGCCGGACCAACCGTGACCACCGGGGCGACCGCGTTGACGGTCGATCTGCAGGGGGATCCGGCGACGCTCGACCCCGGGCGTCAGTACGATACCAACAGTTATGACGTCTACCGCAATATCTACGACAACGTTCTTCACCGCAACCCCCAAACGAGCGCCATCGAGGCCTCTGTCGCCACGGCGTGGAAGGCCGTCACCCCGACCGAATGGCACTTCACCATCCGCAACGACGTCAGGTTTCATGACGGCACGCCACTGGCGGCCGCCGACGTGGAGGCGAGCCTCGCGCGCATTCTCGACCGGCGGTTCAACAGTCCTCAGTACGCCAACTTCAGCGCGATCGCCAGCGCCAAAGCGACGGGACCGGACACGCTCACCATTATCACGTCGCGACCGTACCCTGCGCTGCTCGCCCAGCTCGTCAACCTCAGCATCGTCTCCAAAGCGTACGTGCAGGCCCATGATCAACCGTACGTCAACGCGCATCCCATGGGGAGCGGTCCCTACCGCTTCGCCGCCTGGCTCCGCGGCGACCACGTGACGCTGCGGGCGGTCCCGGCCTCCTGGAGAGGCCGGCCGCAGATCGACGAGGTCACGTTTCGGACGGTGCCTGAAACGGCGACGCGCGTCGCCGACCTGCAGTCCGGGCGGGCCCAACTCGCGCTCGGCCTCACCTCCGATGACGTCAAGACGATCAAACGCGACCCCAAGCTCCAACTCCTCGGCGGCGCGACCGAACGCGTCGCCTATCTGGCGTTCAACGCGCTCGGGCCGGGTCCGCTGCGGGACGCGCGCGCGCGGGCGGCCATCGCCCACGCGGTGGACGCCCCATCGCTGATCCGGATCCTGCTCGCGGGCTATGCCCGGCCGGTCACCGAGCTCCTGACGTCCCGCCACGTTGGCTACGACCCGAAGATCCCGGGCTACCCTCACGATCTCGCGAAGGCGACCCAGCTGCTTGCCGAGAGCGCTCATGCCGGCGGCCTGACGCTCGTGTTTACGACCTCGCCGACCTACGACCAGCGCATCATCCAGGCGATCCAGGGACAACTCGAGCAGGCGGGCGTGACCGTGAGGATCCAGTCGTATGATTTCGGGACATACCTGCAGAAGATCCAGTCCCCCCAACACGACTGGGGGGATCTGCGCTACGGGCAGTGGTCGTGTGCGTGCCTGGACGCCGACGGCGTCATCTATCCGCTGTTTCACACCGGGAGCATCTGGTCGAGCTACGGCGATCCCGCCTTCGACAAGGCGGTCGATGACGCCCGCTCGACGCTCGATGTGGCGGCGCGGACGGCCGCGTATACGACCGCGCTGAGCATTCTCCAGCGGGATGTCCCCGCTGTGCCGCTGTGGGAGGTCGTCGCGCTGTACGGGGCGGATCGGCGCCTGCGCTGGCATCCGACGGTGGACGAGCAACTCTTCGTCGCCAACATGTCGCTCGGGCAGTAGGCCGACGGCCGGCGCGCGCAGAGAGACGGCCGGGCGACAGCATGGGACGGTTCATGGCCGGGCGGTTGCTGCAGGCGGGGGTCGTCCTCTGGGGAGTCTCCACGATCGTCTTCGTCATCGTCCGTCTCTCGGGCGATCCGGTGGCCCTCATGGTCCCGCAGGGCACACCGGCAGACGTCATCGCCCAGATGCGGCACACGCTGGGGCTCGACCTCCCCCTCCATGTGCAGTACGTCCGTTTTCTTGCCGGGCTCGCGCGTGGAGACCTCGGGACCTCCTACGTGCAGGACGCCCCGGCGCTGCCGCTGGTGCTCCAGCGTCTTCCCTATACCATCGAGCTCACCGCGGCGGCGTTCGGGCTGGCCCTCGCCGGCGGCCTCCCCCTCGGCGTCGCTGCGGGCACGCGCCGAGGCGGCGCGTTTGACCGCCTCGCCCTGCCCCTCATCCTCATCGGCCAGGCGATGCCATCGTTTTGGACCGGGCTGCTCCTCATCCTGATCGTCAGCGTTCGGTGGCACCTGCTGCCGTCCTCTGGGTCGGGCACTCCCCAGACCTTAATCCTCCCGTCCATCACGCTCGCCTGGCTGTCCCTCGCCACGATCGCGCGGATGAGCCGGTCGGCCGTGCTGGAGGAGGCGCGTCGTGACTACGTGCGCACCGCGCATGCCAAGGGCGTGTCGCCCCGGCGCGTGATCGTCGCCCACGTGCTGCGCAATGCGGCGATCCCCATCCTCACGATCGCGGCCCTCGACGTGGCCAACCTGCTCGGCGGAGCCGTGATCACGGAGACCATTTTCGCATGGCCGGGCATTGGGAGGCTGGCGGTCGAGGCGATCCAGGCCCGCGACTACACGGTGGTGCAGGCCGTCGTGATCGTGGGCACCGCGGTCTTCGTCCTCACCAATCTGGCCACCGACGTGTGCTATGGGTTGTTGGACCCGCGGATCGCGCTCGCCGGGGCGCCATCATAGCCGGGCCACCTCACGGTGCCTGCCGCATCCACGGCGAGTAGCGCGCTCGACCCTCGCGAAGACCCGGCGCGGCGCCGGCGCCGAGGGCTGGCGCCAGCCGGCAATGCCGGGATCGGGGTCCTCATCGCCGTCGCGCTCGCCGCGCTGGGGGCGCCGACCGTGGCGCCCCGAAACCCGCTGGCCCAGCACCTCGCGGATCGCCTGATGTCGCCGGGCACGCGCGGACCGCACGGCGAGGTGTTCTGGCTCGGGACAGACGGACTGGGCCGCGATGCCCTCAGCCGGTTGATCTACGGCGCCCGCGCCTCGCTGGCGGTGGCGGGCCTCGCCGTGGCGTGCTCGGGGGCGCTCGGCCTGTTCCTGGGGCTCACGGCCGGGTATTATCGCGGCTGGGTGGGCGCGGTGGTGATGCGGGTTGTGGATCTCGTCCTGTCCATCCCGTTCCTGCTGATCGCCATCGCGGTCGTGGCCGCCCTCGGCCCCGGCCTGGAGCACACGGTGCTGGTCCTGGGGCTCACCCGATGGCCGAGGTACGCACGGGTCGCGTTCGCGCAGACCCTCGCCGGCCGGTCGCGAGAATTCGTTGAAGCGGCCCGCGCCCTCGGCGGCACGGACGTCCGCGTGATGCTGCGGCACGTGCTGCCCGAGGTGCTCCCCTCGATCGTCGTCGTCGGCACGCTGGAGATCGGCCTGATGATCGTGTACGAGGCGGCGCTGTCGTTCCTCGGCCTCGGCGTTCAGCCGCCGACGCCCAGCTGGGGCAACATGCTCGCCGACGGGCGCGCCTACCTGGCGACGGGGTGGTGGCTGGCGACGTTCCCGGGCCTCGCGATCATGGTCACGGTGCTCGGCGCGAACCTCCTCGGCGACGCGGTGCGTGACCGGCTCGACCCGCGCGTGCGGTGATCGCGATGAGCGCCTCTGCGGCGCCTACGGCAACGGGCGCCGGGCGGGCACGCCCGGACGCCTCGGGTAGCGGTCGGGGGTCGGCGCAGCCTTCCGGACAATCATGAGATCGCCCCCGGAGGGCAGGGGACGCACCTCCACCCCGGAGGCGCCGCCGAGGAGCGCCACCGCGCCGGCGGCCCGGGCAACTTCCGCCGCCGCGCGGCGGGCCTTCGGGAACACCGCGACGCCGCCGATCCGGAGCAGGGGGAGCGCGTACTCGGCCAGCACGGACAGCGACGCCAGCGCGCGCGCGGTGACGGCGTCGTGCCGCTCGCGATGCGCCGGCGCGCGTCCCACCTCTTCCGCCCGCGCGTGAAGGACCTCCGCATTCTCCAGGCCCAGCTCGCGAACGACCACCGCGAGGAACCCCGCCTTCTTCCGCGACGCGTCGACCAGGGTCACATGGAGGTCCGGGCGCGCCACGGCGACCGGCACGCCCGGCGTTCCGGCGCCGCTGCCAAGGTCCACCAGGGTGCCGCGATGCGGGAGGGGCGCAAGACACGCCAGAGCATCCAGGACGAGCACGCGCGCCGCCTCTTCCTCCGTGCTCACGCCGGAGAGGTTGAGCCGGCGGCTCCACGCCAGCACCAGCCCAACGTACCGGTCGAGCAGCTCGCCCTGGCGGGAGGAGAGCTCGACTCCGAGGGATGCGCCGCCGGAGTGGAGGATCCGGCCGACGGCCACCGCGCTACGGCGTGGACTCGTCCGGCGTCTGCGGCGGGGACTCGGGGAGGCGGGCGGCCGGCGTCGGCTCGGCGGGCGCCGCCGAAGCGCCGCCGCGTGGAGCGATCACCACGCGGCGCTCCGGGTCCTCGCCCTCGCTGTGCGTGGTGATCCCGGAGTCCTGCGCGAGCGTGGTGTGGATGATCCGGCGCTCCGCCGAGGACATCGGCCGGAGGGCGACGGGCCGCCCGGTCCGGCGCACCCGCTCCGCAAACCGCCACGCCATTTCCTCCAGCGTTTCCCGCCGGCGCTCCCGGTAGCGCTCCACATCCACGACGACCGGCACCCGGCGGCCGCAGCTGTGAGCCACGATCAGGTTGACCAGCAGGTCCAGGGCCTCCAGGGTCTGCCCCCGGCGCCCGATCAGCGGCGCCAGTTCCGGCCCCGTGATCGACACCTGAACCGCGCCTCCCTCTTCCTCGGCGTTCACCGTCGCGCGGAACCCCATGGCCTCGATCAGCGAGATGACGGTGCGCTGGGCGAGCTGCGCGAGCTCCCCGGTCGCCTCGGCCGCCGGCGCGGCCGCCCTCGCGCCCGCCGCGCCTCCGGCGGCGGTGTCGTCCTCTTCCATCTCCGAGAGCAGCGTCAATCGCACGCGCGCCGTGCGGGACCCCAGCCCGAGGACGCCGCGGCTTCCTTCGTCCAACACCATGAGATCGACGTCTTCCCGGCGCGCGCCGAGGATTCGGAGGGCCTCGCGAATCGCCTCTTCGACGGTCCGGCCGGACCCTTCAGCCGACTTCACGCCCGCTTGGCCCCCTTCTTGCCCTGCGGCATCGGCGCCGGCGCCCGCCCCCCGCCGCCCGACGAGGCCGCGGCCGCCGCCTGCGACTTCGGCGGGGAGGCCGACATCGGCGGAGGCGAACCCACGACCAGGAAGTACTCCATGATGTACGCCAGGGTGGACACGATCATGTAAATCGACACGCCGATCGGGTAAATGGTGGCAAAATACCCCATCATGATCGGCATGAAGACAAACATTCGGGCCTGCGAAGGATCCGTGATCGTCATGCGCTGCTGGAAGTACATCGTCGCGCCCACCAGCACCGGGAACAGCAGCAGGAGGAGCTGCTCGGGACGGCCCGCCGCGACGGCGGACAACACCTGCCCGAGGTTCGGCGCCTGGTCGAGCCGCATCCAGGGAACCCCGAAGACGGCCGCGGTCCCGAAGAGCCCCTTGGTGTACAGCAGCCGCCACAGGGCGATGAACACCGGCATCTGGACGAGCATCGGGAGGCATCCCATCATCGGGTTGAGGTTGTGGGCGCGGTAGAGCGCCATCATTTCCTGGTTGAGGGCCTTCGGGTCGTCCTTGTACTTCCGCCGGAGGGCTTCCATGTGCGGCGCGATCACCTGCATCCCCTTCATCGAACGCAGCTGCGTTCTGGTGAGCGGGTGCAGCGCGAGCTTGACGACCAGGGTCAGCAGAACGATCGCGAGGGTGTAGTCGTGCGCAAACCCATAAAAGAACCGCAGCACGTCGTGCAGCGCATCGGCGATCCCGCTAAGCAGCTTGTTCAGAACATCCACTCACCGAGCCTCCTTGGACCTCACGGCACCGGGTCATGGCCGCCGGGGTGAAACGGATGACAGCGAAAGAGCCTGCGCAGGGCCAGCCATCCGCCCCGCGCCAGCCCGTACCGCCCGACCGCCTGGGCCGCGTACTCGGAACACGACGGATCGAACCGGCAGGATGGAGGCGTATAGGGGGAGATCCACCGCTGGTAGAATCGGATCAGGACCAGCCCGGCCGCTTCACCCATCCGCGTCAATGGCGCCCTCCGTCAGGATCCCGCCGGCGCCGCACAGGGCTTCGATCTCCGAAACGATCTCCACAAACGGGGCGGTCAGGGTCTGCGGGCGCGCGACCAGCACGATGTCCCCCCGATCGCGAAGGCGGCCTTCCAGTCGCCTGAGGGCCTCCCGCAACCTCCGCTTGGCCCGGTTGCGCGAGACCGCGCCGCCGAATCGCCGTCCCACAGTGATCCCGACCCGGCGCAGCTGCTCCGTCGGGCGAACGTAGAGCACCAGGTTGGTCCCTGGGAACCGCCGGCCTTCGCGATAGACTCTGGAGAACACAATGGGTTGGAGATGCCTTGACCGTTCCCCACGAGCGGCGTTGGGGCGCCCGCGCCCGTTCACATCGCCAGAGGGTGGGCTTCGCAACCCCCTAAGAAGGCGCGAGGCGGTGCCGTCCCCTCGACCGCCGCCGCCTGAGCACGTTTCTCCCGCCCGGGGTGCGCATTCTGACGCGGAACCCGTGTACTTTGCTTCTATGGCGTCTGCTTGGCTGGAAAGTCCGCTTCACCTGGCCGTCCCCCTCCTGTCACACCCGGTCGGGCTACCCCCCGCCGGAGAGGACCGGGCCCGGCAGTTCCCCTCACTATAGCATAGGACCGCCGCGCCGTTCAACGCGCCGGGCTCTACGGGGCCACACCGTCCCGCTTAACCCAACCCCCTAGGGAGGGACCGCTCCCCACACCCCGCCATTGGACCCCTGTGGATAACCTGGTGACAACCATCCCAGTTATCAAGATCTCGTCTGAGCGCCGCGAGAGCGACGAGCCCGACCTCGGCGGAAGAACCCGCCAGGGGAGAAATTTTCCGGATGGTTGGAGGAGATTCTCTAAGTTATCAACAATCTTTTCCACACCTGTGGATAACCGGGCCCAGCCCAAATAATCTCCATATCTATGCGCTCCGGCTCGCCCCCCACCACAGGATCGTCACCAGGAAATTCTGAGTTTGCGGATGATCATCTTTCCACAGCGGTGACCATCCGCCGGCACGTCAGCGACAGGCGAAAAAACTCTGCGGCCGACGCCGGGCGGGCAGGAAGGGCGCTCCGCGCGGGCCAATACTCGGGCTGCACATACCGGAGAGAATCCCATGCAGGACTTCTTCCTGCGCCTCACGTCGAAGGCCAAGGAGACGCCGGAAGATGCAGGACAGCCACCCGAAGTGCGCGTCGCCGTGTACGATTCGCTGCTGTCGCCGCCGCAAATCGTCTCCCTCTCCGCGGAGGATTTCAACGAACTTGTTGGAGAGCTCGCCTCACGAACCCACGCCTTTGCCCGCGAGCGCGGGGGACGGATCCCGTTCGTCGTCATCAGGGAAATCATGGAGAACCTGATCCACGCGTTCTTCCAGGACGCCATCGTCACCATCATGGACAACGGCAACACCATCCGCATCTCCGACCACGGCCCAGGCATCAAGGACAAGGAGCGCGCCTTCCTCCCCGGGTTCACGACCGCGACGCGCGACATGCGCCAGTTCATCAAGGGCGTGGGGTCCGGTCTCCCGGTCGCGCGCGAACAGCTGGCCTTCCTCGGCGGCGCGATCTCGATCGAGGACAACCTGGAACGCGGCACGGTGGTCACCCTGCAGGTGGGTCCCCCGCAGCCGAGCGCTCGGCCCGCGCCCCGGCCGGCGGCCCCGTCCGCTCCGGCGGCGGCCCCGGCGCCGGTGCGCATCACCCCCCGGCAGCGCAAGGTCCTCCTGCTCATCAACGAGCTGGGGTCCGCCGGGCCCACATCGATTGCCAAGGAACTCGGCATGAGCCCCAGCACCGCCTACCGCGAGCTCTACGCCCTCGAGACGCTGCAACTGGTGGCGACCCGAGGGCCCGGCAAACGCACCCTGACGGAAGAAGGCATCGCGTACCTCGACACGGTGTTTGAGCCCTAGCGCCCGGCGACCGCGGGCCAAAACGGGAGGCCGCGCATGGAGTCTCAGAACCTCGCCGCCAGCCAGGTCTGGCGGGAAGCTCTGCCCAGGATCGAGCGGCAACTCAGCAAGCCGAGCTTCGAGACATTTCTGAAAGCGATGCGACCGATGGCGCTCGACCAGGGGATCTTCGTGTTCTCGGTCCCCAGCCTGTTCGCGAAGGAATGGGTCGAAGGCCGCTACCGGAGACTCATCCTCGACACGCTCGAAGAGGTCCTCACCCACGGGGTGGATGTCCAGTTTGTCATCGCCGACGGGGAGCCGTCGGCTCCCGCACCGACCGCACCGCCCGCATCTCCCGCCCCGCGCGATCCGGCGGTCACCCGCCCGCTTCCGTCCGAGACCCTCATCAACGGCAAGTATACGTTCGATACATTCGTCATCGGCAACGGCAACCGCTTCGCTCACGCGGCCGCGCTGGCGGTCGCCGAAGCCCCGGCGAAAGCCTACAACCCCCTGTTCATTTACGGCGGCGTCGGCCTGGGCAAGACCCATCTCCTCCAGGCCATCGGCTACCACGTGCTCACCTTCAAACAGATGGCCCGGGTCATGTACGTCTCATCGGAACATTTTACCAACGACCTCATCAACTCGATCCGGGACGACAAGACCGTCCAGTTTCGCAACAAGTACCGGACCGCCGACGTGCTGCTCATCGACGACATCCAGTTTCTCGCCGGCAAGGAGCGCACCCAGGAAGAGTTCTTCCACACCTTCAACGCGCTCCACGAATCCAACCGGCAGTTGATCATCAGCAGCGACCGTCCGCCGAGAGAGATCCCGACACTGGAGGACCGGCTGCGCTCCCGGTTCGAGTGGGGGCTGATTGCGGACATCCAACCGCCCGACTACGAAACCCGCATCGCCATCTTGCGCAAAAAAGCCGAACTGGACGGCGTCGCCCTGCCCGACGAGACCGCCCAGTACATTGCGCAGCACATCTCCTCGAACATCCGAGAGCTGGAAGGCGCGCTCAGCCATCTCCGCGCCCACGCGCAGATGACGAGCACCCCGCTGTCCATCGAGCTGGCCACCCAGGTGCTCCGGGAGGTGCTGCCCCAAACCCGCGTTCGCCCGGTCACGATCCCGGCCATCCAGCGCGCGGTTGCTGAGTTCTTTGGGATCCGGGTCGACGAGATGAAATCTGAGCGGCGCACCAAAGGCGTGGCCTTCCCCCGACAAGTCGCCATGTACCTCTCCCGCGAACTCACCGACGCTTCGCTTCCCAGGATCGGCGAAGAGTTCGGCGGTCGCGATCACACCACGGTCATGCATGCCTGCGACCGCGTCAAGACGGCATTGCTTCAAGACGCTCACCTGGCCGCCGGGATCAAGAACCTTGTGGACAACTTCCGGATAGAGCGACCGACCGTGGTGGACCAATAGACCGGCGAGTCCACCCTGGAGTCCCGGCCTATCCATCCGTGGACAACCCGGAAGATTCCGTCGAAGATCTTCCTGGTGTTACCCACAGCCCTAAAGCCGGATAAAATATGAAGGAGAAGCCGATATGCACATTATCCACAGGTTCTACTACGGGTACGACGAATTATACTTAGAGAGAAGCCCCTAGGAGGGCGAAATCATGCGGGTTCAATGTTCTCAAGAGCAACTCATGCGCGAGGTTCAAATTGTTACCAGAGCTATCTCAAGCCGGGCGAGTATGCCTATACTCAGTAATTTATTGCTCGACTCTACGGGAGAGATTTTACGCATCACCGCAACCGACCTTGAGCTGGGAATCGAATCACAGGTTCGCGCCTCGGTCCTCGAATCTGGGAGCATTACGGTTCCCGCGCGTATTTTCGGTGACATTATCGTCAATTTGCCCTCGGCCCCGATTACGATTGATGTCAGCGAAGGCGACACGAAGACCCGGATTACGTGCGAGAGCATCAAGTTTGAGATCCTGGGATTGCCGGCGGCCGACTTCCCGTTGATGCCCTCAAATGGCGGAGATACGGTCGCGCAGATCGATACGGGGCTGCTGCGGACGATGATCCGGCAGACGAGTTTTGCCGTGTCGACCGATGAGACGCGCCCGTTCCTGACCGGGGTCTATGTGGTGTTTGAGGGTCATGACGGTCGGTTGGTCGCCACCGACGGGGGCCGGCTGGCGCTCCGCACGGCGAAGCTGACGAAGAGTGTGCGGGAGAAGATCTCGGCGATCGTCCCGAGCAAGACGATGGCCGAGCTCGTCCGGGCGCTTGGGGCCGCCGAGGGTGAAGTCACGATCACGGCGCACGAGAACCAGTTGATCTTTGCGGTCGGGAGCATGCGGTTTATCTCGCGGCTGATCGCCGGACAGTTTCCCCCGTATGAAAAAGTGATTCCGTCGGAATTCAAGCAGCGGATCAAAGTTGGGACCGAGCGCCTGCTGCGGGCGGTGCGCCGGGCGAGCATTACCGCGCGGGACTCGGCCAACGTGGTTCGGTTGAGCGCCGCGGAACGGACGCTGACGGTGAGCTCGAATACCCCCGAGGTCGGCAAGGCGCAGGAAGAGATCGATGTGCAGGCCGACGGGGAGACGATTCAGGTCGCCTTTAATGCCAAGTTTCTCCTGGATGCGCTGACCAACATGGACAGCGCGGAGGTGGTGTTCGAGTTGACCGGGTCGTTGAGCCCCGGAATGCTGCGGCCGGTCGATCACGCGGAGTACGTCTACGTGCTGGCGCCGGTGAGGGTCTACGCATAGGCGCGGCCGCGAGGCCGCGCGCGGCCCGATTCCGGTCGCGATCGCGACCCGGGAGATCACGCTGGGAGCGGCGCTCAAGTGGGCGGGCGCGGTCACGACCGGGGGGCAGGCGAAGGTGCTGGTGCAGACGGGGCGGGTGATGGTCAACGGGGTGGTTGAACGCCGGCGGGGCCGGCGCCTCGGCGCCGGCGACCGGGTGGCGGTGGGCAACCGGGAGTACCGGATTGTGGTTGGCTGAGCTTCGTCTTCGGAACTTTCGAAACTACGAGGCGGTGGATCTCGCGCTCGACCAGGGCGTATTGCTGCTCATCGGGTCGAACGCCCAAGGGAAGAGCAACCTGTTGGAGGCCGTCTACACCGCCGCGCTGGGACGGAGCCCGCGGGTGACGCGCGACGTCGAACTGATCCGGTTTGGCCAGGACCGGGCCCACATTCGGGCCGGCGTCCAGGGGGAGCGCCAGCAGGTGCTGGAGGTGGCCTTCGACCGCGCCACGGGTGAGCGGCGGCTCAAGGTCAACGGCGTCGTGGTGGATCGCGGCCAATTGCTCGGCCGGCTCATGGTGGTGCTGGCGGGACCGCTCGACGACGAAGTGATTCGGGGCGCTCCGGAATACCGGCGGCGGGTGATGGATGCCGCGCTGAGCCAGGTCAGCCCGTCGTACTTCTTTGCGCTGACGCGCTACACCCGGGTGGTCAGACAGCGCAATCGGCTGCTCCGCGCGGCGGCGGATGGGGCCGCGCTGGCGCCGTGGGATGAGCAGCTGGTGGACCTCGGGGCCGTGGTGATCGAGCGCCGTCGCGAATTTGTCGCGCGGCTCGGCGCGCGGGCGGCCGCGCGGCATGCCCGGCTGGCGGGCGGGGAAGAGCGATTGCAGATCGCGTACGTCTGCGCCGTGGGCGAAGGCGGGGACCGGGCGGCGCTGGCGCGCGCGCTGGCGGCGCGCCGGCAGGATGAGCTCCGGCGCGGCGCGAGCCTCGTCGGGCCGCACCGTGACGATCTGCGGCTGACGGTCAACGGGGTCGATCTGCGCGCCTATGGGTCACGAGGTCAGCACCACACCGCCGCGCTCAGCCTGCGGCTGGCGGAGGTGGACTTGCTTAAGGAAGAGCGGGGGGAGTGGCCCGTCGTCCTCTTCGATGACGTGCTGGCGCACCTGGATGCTGCCCGTCAGGCGCTGCTTGTGCGCGAGATCGCCGGGCCCCAGGTGCTGCTGACCCATACCGAGCGGCCCGCGCTCGGGGCGGCGCCGATGCGGGTGCTGCGCGTGCGCACCGGGCGCATCGTCGAGGAATCCGGTGTTTCGGCTTAAGGACCTGCTGGGGGAGGCGCTGGGAGCGCTCGTCGGCCCCCGGCGGGCGCGGCAGGCCGGGGTGCTCGACGCGTGGCCGGAGGTCGTCGGGGAAGCGCGGGCCCGGCACGCCCGCGCGGCGGGCATCCGGGGGAGTGCCTTGATCGTGATGACCGATCTGCCGGCGCTCTCCCACGAGCTCGGCCTGCGGCGCTCGGCGTTGGTCGAGGCGCTCAACCAACGCGTGGGCGAGCGGGTGATCGACGAGATCCGCGTCGTGCTGCGCCCGGCGGGCGAAGGCCGGGAGAGCGGTGGAGTGGAGCCTAAGGTAGGGTGAGGTGAGGTAAGGGGTGTATCTGCACCTGGGCGGCGACGTGGTGGTCTCATTCCAGGAGATCATTGGAATATTTGACGCGCGATTGCTAGAAGGAAACGAAGATAATCAGCGGTTTATGGATATGGCGCGCTCCCACTCTCGTATACGCTCGGAAGTAGCCAAGGACGACCGAAAATCGGTGATTGTAACGACCACCGGTGTCTACACCTCGGCCATCTCTTCCCTCACGCTTCAAAAGCGGGTCACCAACGTCCAGTGGGGGCTCCAGTCGGAGGCCGAGTGAGCGGGGAGATGGCCGCTGGCTGCCCGCCCCTCTGGGGGGACCTGTGGTAGGGAGGAGCCCTAGCAGGCCCAGGAACTCTCTGTGGTTTGACCGCGGTCGTGATTTTTGGTAATGTATATTGTAGGGTGTTGAAGAGCACGGCGGGTCACGGCGCCAGCCTGGCCCTCAAACCGCACCATCTCGGGAGAACTTTCGGAGCCTGCATCGGAGGATAGGTTGCAGCATGGCCGACACTAACTACGACGCACAACAGATTCAGGTCCTGGAAGGTCTCGAGGGCGTTCGAAAGCGTCCCGGCATGTACGTGGGAAGCACCGGCAGCCGGGGACTCCACCATCTGGTCTTCGAGGTGGTGGACAACAGCGTCGACGAAGCGCTCGCCGGGTTCTGCCATCAGATCGACGTCGTCATCCACAAAGAGAACAGCGTCACCGTGACCGACGATGGCCGGGGGATCCCCGTCGATGTCGTGCCGAAGGTGGGCAAGCCGGGCGTCGAAGTCGTCATGACCATGCTCCACGCCGGCGGGAAGTTTGGCGGCGGGGGGTACAAGATCAGCGGCGGCCTGCACGGCGTCGGTGTGTCGGTCGTGAATGCGCTCTCCGAATGGCTCGAGGTCGAAGTCCACCGGGACGGCAAGCGCTACACCCAGCGCTTCGAGCGCGGGCAGCGCGCCTCGCCGCTGCGCGAGGCCGGCAAGGCCACGCGCACCGGCACGACGGTGACCTTCCAGCCCGATTCCGAGATTTTTGTCGAACTGGAGTACGACGTCAAGATCGTCGCGGAGCGCCTGGACGAACTGGCCTATCTCAACTCCGGCCTCGTGCTGACGCTGCTGGACGAGCGCACAGGAGAGAAGCAGGAGTTCGCCCACAAGGGCGGCCTGGTGGAGCTCGTCCGGGCCCAGAACAAGAAGGGGGCGCTGGGCGACCCGATCTCCGTGCACCGCGTTCGCGACGGCGTCGAGGTCGACGCGGCCATCCAGTACAACACCGGGTATCTCGAGCACGTCTTCACCTACGTGAACACGATCAACACGACCGAAGGCGGGACGCACCTGGTGGGGTTTCGCTCCGCGCTGACCCGCAGCATCAACGACTACGCGCGCCGGCAGGGGCTGCTCAAGAACGGGGACCTGACGCTTCAGGGCGAGGACGTCCGCGAAGGCCTGACCGCCGTGCTTTCGCTCAAACTGCCGGAGCCTCAGTTCGAGGGCCAGACCAAGACCAAGCTCGGCAATCCCGAGGTCAAGGGGCTGGTCGAGTCGGTCGTGGGCGAAGAGCTGGCCGAGTACTTCGAGACGCACCCGGGGGATGGCAAGAAGATCGTCGCCAAGGTGATCCAGGCGGCCCGCGCCCGTGAGGCGGCCCGGCAGGCCCGGGACCTCGTCCGGCGCAAGAACGCCCTCGACATCAGCACGCTCCCGGGCAAGCTCGCCGACTGCGCCGAGAAGGACCCTACGAAGTGCGAGATCTTCGTCGTCGAGGGCGAGTCGGCGGGCGGCAGCGCCAAGGCCGGGCGGGACCGGCAGTTTCAGGCGATCCTGCCCATCCAGGGCAAGATCCTGAACGTGGAGAAGGCGCGGCAGGACAAGATGCTGGGCCACGAGGAGATCCGCGCGCTCATCACCGCGCTGGGCACGGGGATCGACAAGGAGTTCAACATCGACAAGCGGCGGTACGACCGCGTGATCCTCATGGCCGATGCCGATGTCGACGGCGCGCACATCCGGACGCTGCTGCTCACCTTCCTCTACCGCTACATGCCGGAGCTGATCGAGCGGGGCAAGGTGTACATCGCCCAGCCGCCGCTCTACCTGATCAAGGCCGGGAAGAAGCACCACTACGCCTACTCCGACGGCGAACGGGACGAGGTGACCGCCGACCTGGCCAAGCACAACACCGCCTACGAGGTCCAGCGGTACAAAGGCCTTGCCGAGATGAACCCGGCGCAGCTGTGGGAGACGACGATGAACCCGGCGCAGCGGACGCTCTTGCAGGTGGAGCTCGACCGCAGCGACGGCAACGGCGCCGAGGTCGACGAACTGTTCAAGACGTTGATGGGCGACGAGGTCGAGCCCCGGCGGCAGTTCATTCAGAAGTACGCCAAGGAAGTCCGCAACCTCGACATCTAAGGCCGGGGTGACCCGGCCCGCACGACCTGACCTGCGACCCGAGGAGTGATATGGCGGCGACCGAAGAGAACATCATCCAGCAACCAATCGAAAAGGAGATGCGGACATCGTATCTGGACTACGCGATGTCCGTCATCGTCAGCCGGGCGCTCCCGGACGTCCGTGACGGGCTCAAGCCGGTGCAGCGCCGCATCCTCTACGGCGCGTCCGAGATGGGCCTGGCGCCCGACCGGCCGTACAGGAAGTGCGCGCGCGTCGTCGGGGACGTGATGGGCCGGTACCACCCGCACGGGGACGTGCCGGTCTACGAAGCCCTCGTGCGGATGGCGCAGGACTTCAGCTTCCGCTACCCGCTGATCGACGGGCAGGGCAACTTCGGCAGCGTGGACGGCGATCCGCCGGGGGCGATGCGCTACACGGAGGCGCGCCTCTCCCGGATGGCGATGGAGCTGCTCGCCGACATCGACAAAGAGACCGTGCCCTTCGTCCCCAACTTCGACCAGTCGATGCAGGAGCCGGTCGTGCTGCCCAGCCGGGTGCCCAACCTCTTGATGAACGGCGCCTCGGGCATCGCGGTCGGGATGGCCACCAACATCCCGCCCCACAATCTCGGCGAGCTGGTGGACGCCCTCGTCGCCCTCATCGACGATCCGAACCTCGAGCCGGAGGCGCTGCTCAAGATCGTCAAAGGACCGGACTTTCCCACCGGCGGCCGGATCCTCGGCCGGGACGGGATCCGCGCCGCCTACCTGGAGGGGCGGGGCAGCATGATCGTCCGCGCCGAAACCGCGATCGAGGAGCTGCGGGGAGGCCGAATGGCGATTATCGTCACCGAGCTCCCCTACATGGTGAACAAGGCCGCCATGGTCGAGCGGATCGCCCAGCTGGTGCGGGAGAAGAAGCTCGCCGGCGTCTCCGACCTCCGCGACGAGAGCGACCGACAGGGCATGCGCGTCGTGATCGAGCTGCGGCGCGACGTCAATCCCCAGATCGTGCAGAACCAGCTGTTCAAGCATACCCAGATGCAGACCACGTTCGGAGCGATCATGCTCGCCCTGGTCGACGGCGTCCCGCGGGTGCTGCCCCTCAAGCAGATCCTCGCGCACTATCTCGCCCACCGCAAGGTGGTCGTCACCCGGCGGACGGAGTACGAGCTGCGGAAGGCGAAGGCGCGCGCGCATATCCTGGAGGGGCTCAAGGTCGCGCTCAAGTCCCTGGACGATGTCATTGCGCTGATCCGCAAGGCCAAGGACGTCCCGGCGGCCCGGGCCGGCCTGATGAGCAAGTTCAAGCTCAGCGAGCTGCAGGCCGACGCGATCTTAGAGATGCGGCTGCAGCGGTTGACCCAGCTCGAGCGCGAGAAGCTGGACGAGGAGTACAAAGAGCTGATCAAGGCGATCGCCCAGTACGAGGACGTTCTGCGCGACGAGCACAAGGTGTTCGAGATCATCAAGGCCGAGCTGGTCGGCGTCAAGGAGCGGTTCGGCGACCCGCGGCGGACGCGGATCACCGGCAAGGACGCCGAGCTGGACGTGGAGGACCTGATCCCGGACGCCGAGGTGGTGATCACGCTGACCCACAACGGCTACGTCAAGCGGCTGCCGCTGGAGACCTACCGCCGGCAGAACCGCGGCGGGCGCGGCGTCATGGGCATGGGGACCAAGGAAGAGGACTACGTGGAGGTCGCCACCGTCACCACCAACCACGCCTTCGTCCTCTTCTTCAGCAACCGGGGCAAGGTCTACCGGGTGAAGGCCTACGAGGTGCCGGAGGCCGGCCGGACGGCCAAGGGCACGAGCCTCGTCAACCTGTTCAGCATCGCCCAGGGCGAGCGGGTCAACGCCATCATCCCGATCCGGTCCTTCGAGGACACCGGGGATCTCTTCTTCGCGACCAAGCACGGCAACGTGAAGAAGACCGGTCTGATGGAGTTCATCAACGCCAAGCGCGCGGGCATCGCGGCGATCACCCTGGACAAGGACGACGAGCTGGTTGCGGTGCGCCTGACCGACGGGAAGGAAGAAGTGCTCCTGGCGACCCGGAACGGGCAGGCGATCCGGTTCAAGGAAGCCAACGTGCGCGAGATGGGCCGGGCGGCGCGCGGCGTCATCGGCATCACCCTGCGCCGCGACGACGCGCTGGTCGGGATGGCGATCAGCAGCGAGGGCAAGTACCTGCTGGTCGCCAGCGAGCTCGGGCTCGGCAAGCGCACACTGCTCAGCGAGTACCGCCTGCAGCGCCGTGGGGGCTCGGGCGTGCGCAACATCCGGCTGACGGCCCGGACCGGCAAGGTGGCCGCGATCCGGGCGGTGGATGACGAAGACGAGGTGCTGGTCATCACGGCCCAGGGGATCGTGAGCCGCCTCCTGGTCAAGGACATCTCCACGCAGGGGCGCGAGGCCCAGGGGGTGAGACTGCAGCGGCTCGACGAGGGCGACCGCGTATCCGCGATCGCTCCCATCGCCGCCGCGGATGAGGCCGCCGCCGGATAGGTTCGTCCCCGCCGAGCTCAGCGTGCCACGTCAGGGACCGGGAGGACGCTCCCGGTCCCTGACGTCTGCGGCGGCATCGAGAGGCAGGCCGGTCCACCTGGACGCGCGGGGTTTCTCTTTTGTCAAGGCCCGCGTGCGTCGCGCGCGTCCTCTGTCGATGGCGCCGGCATCCTCGATTCGTGCGCGGCAGGGAGGGCTGTTGATCGGACAGAAGTCGTGGCAGGATAAGAGCCAAAGGGCCATCGAAGCGTAGAAACGTGACCACCGAGGTCGGCGGACGCCGCGGCGTCCGAGCAAGGAGGAGGGCCTCAATGGATGCCGGAGTGCAGGGGATCGCGGCGCACCTCGACGAGACGTGGGATTCGCTGCTCAAAGCGGCGGCCGAGGCGAACGATGTCGACTTCCAGTGGGCCCCCGGTCCGGAGTTCAACTCCGTGGCGATCCTGCTCCGCCACCTGGCCGGCAGCGAGCGGTATTGGATTGGTGAGGCGATTGGCGGGATCCCGAGCCGCCGTGTGCGCGATGCGGAGTTTCACCATGACCGCCCGCGCCGCGACGACGTGCTCGGCAGTGTGGAGGAGGCGCGACGTCTCACCCGGCAGGTCCTCGGATCCGTGTCCATGCGGGACCTGGAGGCGGAGACAACACCGACGGTCACGGTCGGCAAGCCGCCCCGGCGGCCGACGAAGTTGTGGGCGCTGCTGCATTACCTCGAACACCTCGGCTATCATCGCGGTCAGGCGCTGCTCTTGTTGAAGATGGCGCAGACCGCTCCTCGCGAAGCCCGCGCGCGCTGACGTGGAGTAGATCCATGCGTTGGGAGCTGTGCCGCAAGACCCATACCCGTCTCCAGCGGATCGCCCGCGCGCTCGGGTTCACCCACGTGGACCCCTCACGCATCTTCTGCGTCCGGGGCTACGGGTCGACCTCGGAAGCGTGGGCGCGCATCTGGGGATTGCCGACGCTGTGGCAGCAGGTGCTGGAGACCCGCCCCGCGTACGTCGTCGAGATCATCGAGCCGGAGTTCAGCCGGCTTCCCAAGGACGAGCAGGACCGCGTGCTGATCCACGAGCTCCTGCACATTCCCCGGACGTTCAGCGGAGCGATCAGACCGCACCGCACCCCCAGCTTCCGGATCACCCGCCGCACCGTCGAGCGATTGTACCGCCGGCTCCTCGCCACCAGGCACGGCGCCGGACATCCCCCCGCCGCGGGCCGCCGCGCCCGGGTCGTTGCCGGGAACGGCGCCCCGACCCTGCTCCCGCCGCGCCCTTCCGCCGCCGCCCGCACCGCACCGCGCCGCCGCCGGACCCGCGGCCGCCGGTAGGGACGGCGCCGCCGGTTCCCCGCGGCATCGACGACGCTCCACGCCCGATCGCATCGCCTCAAACATACCGGCACAGGGCATATCCGGTGTAGAATTGGATGTGCACCGAGCGGCAGCAGAGTTCTGTAGAGGTGCTCGATGTTCGAGAATGAGTTCAAGCTCCTGGTGCTCCTGACGATCGCCCTGCTCATCTTCGGTCCGTCGAAGATGGCCAGCCTCGGAGGGACCATCGGGAAATCGATCCGGGACTTCCGCAATGCCGTCCGGGGCGCCCAGGACTCCTTCAGGGAGCAGATGGCCGATCTGAAGGAGTCGGTCAAGGAGGCCGATCCGGCCGCCACCGATCCCGCGGTCCCCCCGGCGCTGCCCGCGCCCGACCCGGCGGCTCCGGAGCCGATTCCCGCGACCCCAGAGTCCTCCGCCGGCGCGGCCGCCGCGGCGTCACCTGGCGCGCCCGGCGCGGCGCCTCTCCACCGCCAGGTCCCGGTCGACCCCTCCGAGCATGAGGGGCGCGACTCGCTGGCGTCGGAGCCGTCCGCCCAAGCGGTTCAGGAGCTCATTCAGCGCAAGGAGTAGCCCCCCGGTGGCGCGGCGCGGGCGTGGCACCGCGCGGCCGGTTACTTCGTGAAGATCGGCAGCGTGCCCAGCGTGATCAGGGCGGGGTTCACGTACCCCCCCTCCTCGTGCAGCACCGCGGCCCTCGCCACCACGCGCGCGCCCACCTGAGTCAGCAGCTCATCGGCGGCCCGGAGGCTGCCCCCGGTGCTCACGACGTCGTCCACCACGACGACCCGGCTCCCCCGCAGACGCTCGGCCTCGGGCCCGTCGAGGACGAGCGTCTGCGTTGACGCGGTGGTGATCGATTTCGCCTTCACGGTCAGCGGGCGCTTCATATAACCCTTCACGCTCTTGCGGAAGACGATGTACGGGAAGTACCGGCCGGCGACGGGATCGGACAGGTAGGTGGCGACCATGTGGACGAGCGGGAGGGCTTTGGCCTCGATGGAGACCACGCAATCGAACTCGAAGGGCTGGAGCCTGGCGGCGATCGCCCGGGCGCAGGCATTGGTCAGCTCGACGTCGCCCCACAGGACGAACGCGGCGATCCACAGAGCATCGGTGATGGGAACGACGGGCAGTCTGCGCCGGATTCCCACCACCTCGATCTCATAGGACTCCTGCCCCTCGTATTTCATCTGCGCCCCCCGGCCGCACGCGCCTCTGCGCCACACGCCATTCTGGCATGCGGGGCCGCGGTCTGTCTAGCGAATCGCCGAGCTTACCTGCAGCCGCCGGGAATCGCCACGACACCCATCTGCATGTCGGAGCCTCTCAGGCCTTGTTCCCTGTTCTTGACCACCACGATCTCGTTGTCGTGGCTGTCGCACAGAATTTTTGTGTCCACCCAGTCCGGCCCCTCGCTCATCTTCCCTGCCAGGGTGACGGTCATCTTCGCCCGTTCGTTGCTGACGGATGACGCCGGATTCAGCAACACGCCGAACAGCGCGGCGCCCGCGAGCGCCAGACCGACCAGGATTGTCCTCATGGGTGTCACCTCCGTGGTATGTTGGACAAGGACCATAGTACCCTGCTTTCACGAGGATCAGCCCTAGAGAGAAGTCAGGAAGGATATGCGTGGAGGCCTGATAAATAAAGGCTCTCTCAGAGATCTGGAGACCAGGCCTGGTGAATGGATCGGGGGGAACATACGGAGATCGACGGGGCGACAACGGTCGTCGGGGTCATCGGAGATGCGGTTCGGGGAAGCCTCTCTCCCCGGCTCCACAACGCAGCGTTCGCGGCCCTGGGGCTCAACTGGTGCTACGTGGGGTTCCGGGTGCCCCGGGATCGCCTGGAAGCGGCGCTGCGGGGGTTGGCCGCGCTCGGCGCCGCCGGCGCCAATATCACCGTCCCCCACAAAGAGGCCGCCCTCGCGTATCTCGACGAGACCACGGACGACGCCCGCGTGATCGGCGCGGTGAACACCGTGCAGGTGTCCGGTGACCGCCTGATCGGCTACAATACCGACGCCGCCGGGTTGCTCGATGCCCTCCGGCTCGACGGCGGCGTGACGCCGGAAGGGCAGCGGGCCGTCATCGTGGGCGCGGGCGGCGCGGCCCGGGCCGCCGCGTTCGCCCTCGCGGGCGCGGGGGCGGGCGCCGTCACGATCATCAACCGCAACTGGGATCGCGCCGCCGCGCTGGCGGATGCCGTCCGTCGGACCGTCACCTGCGCGGTCGACGCGGCGCCGCTCGACGGCGCCGGGGTCGCCGTGACGCTGCGCGAAGCGACCCTGCTGGTGCAGGCGACGACGGCCGGCGCCGGCGGGCAGCGCGCGCTGTCGGCGGTCCCCGGGACCCTGCTGCATCCCGGGCTGTTCGTGATGGACATGGTCTACGATCCTCGAGAAACGGTCCTGCTGCGCGAGGCCCGCGCGGCGGGATGCCGCACGCTGGGAGGCCTCCCGATGCTCCTCTACCAGGGCGCACGCGCCTTTGAGATCTGGACCGGCCGCCAGGCCCCCCTGCAGGTGATGCGCGACGCGTTGGGCCTGCCGCGGGAAGCGGCCTCGAAATCGTAGGAGCATCGCCGGTGCTGCGGTTTCTGACCTCGGGCGAGTCCCACGGGCGCGGCCTGCTGGTCGTGCTGGAAGGCATCCCGGCGGGCCTGCCTCTGAGCGAGGAGGACATCACCGTCCAGCTCGCCCGCCGGCAGCGCGGCTACGGCCGCGGCGGCCGGATGCAGATCGAGCAGGACCGCGCGGAGATCTATGCGGGCGTGATGAGCGGCACGACGATCGGGGCGCCGGTCGGCCTGCATATCGGCAACAAGGACTGGCGCACGGCGGAGCCTCCGCTCACCCGGCCCCGGCCCGGACACGCCGATCTCGCCGGCGCCCTCAAGTACCACTTCGACGACGTGCGCCGGGTGCTCGAGCGGTCGAGCGCCCGCGAAACGGTCGCCCGCGTTGCGGCGGGCGCGATCTGCCGGGCCCTCCTCGCCCAGTTCGGGATCACCCTGGCGAGTCACGTGGTGGAGCTCGGCGGGATCGCGATCGGCCGCCGCCCGGACCGGTATGAGGACATCCCCGCGCTCGCCGAAGCGTCCCCGCTGCGGTGCGTCGACCCCGAGGCCCAGACCCGGATGATCGCCGCCATCGATAAAGCGCGGGAGGCGGGCGATACGCTGGGCGGCGTCTTCGAGGTCGTCGCGCTCGGGCTCCCCGTCGGGCTCGGCACCTATGTGCACTGGGATCGGCGGCTGGACGGCCGGCTCGCGCAGGCGCTGATGTCCATCAACGCCATCAAGGGCGTGGAGATCGGCGAGGGGTTTCAGGAGGCGCGGCTGCCGGGATCCTCGGCGCACGACGAGATCTTCTACGATCCGGAGCGGGGTTTCCACCGGGCGACGAACCGGGCCGGGGGCACCGAAGGCGGCATGTCGACCGGCGATCCGCTGGTCGCCCGGGTGGCGATGAAGCCGCTCAGCACCCTGCGCAGCCCGCTCGCGTCCGTGGACATCGTCACCAAAGAGCGCGTGGAAGCGGCGGTGGTTCGCAGCGACGTCACCGCCGTCCCTTCGGCCGGGGTGATCGGCGAAGCCATGGTCGCGTTTGTCCTGGCGGATGCGATGATCGAGAAATTCGGGGGGGACAGCCTCGACCAGATGCGCGTCGCCTACGACGCGCACCAGCGGTGGGCCAGGCGCGGTCCCCCCGCGCCGGCGGGGTGACCGCGCGCGTGCCGCCCAACATCGTCCTCATCGGCTTCATGGCGACGGGCAAGACCTCGGTGGGCCGCATCGTTGCGTCCCGCCTCGGCCGCCCATTCGTGGACACCGACGCGCTGATCGAGGCGGAGGCCGGCCGGTCGGTCCCGCGCATCTTTGCCGAGGACGGCGAGGCCGCGTTCCGCAGGCTCGAGGCCCAGGCTGTGGCTCGGGCGGCGGGGCCGGGCGGGAGCGTCATTGCCACGGGGGGCGGCGTTGTGCTCAGCCGCAAGAACATGGACCGCCTGCGCCAGCACGGGCTGATCGTCGCGCTCCGGGCCGATCCCCAGGCGATCCTCGCCCGGGTGGGGCGCGCCGGGGATCGCCCGCTGCTGGGCGACGATCCCGAGGGCCGCGTGCACCGCCTGCTCGAAGAGCGTAGCGAGTTCTACCGCGAGGCCGATGTCGTCGTGGAGACCTCGGCGCTCTCGCTCGATGCGGTGGCCGATCGGGTGGTCGCGTTCGTCCTCGCGCGCGAGGACGCGCTCCGCGGGGCCGCCATCTCGGACCCCGCGCGTCCCGCCGCCGGGTCGGCCGGCGACCGCCCGGCCGCCGGCGCGGCCCGGGCGGTCCGGGTGGACCTCGGCCCGCGTGGGTACGACGTCTGGATCGGCAAGGGGATCCTGGCGGACGCTGCGGCGTACCTCGACCGGTGCGGCCTCCGCGGCCGGCTGGCGCTGCTCACCCATCCCCGCATCGACGCGCTGTACGGCCGCCCGCTCGCCAGGCGGCTCCGCAAGGCCGGGTACGAGGTCGTTCCCGTCATCGTGCCCCCGGCCGAGTCCAGCAAGAGCCTGCGCGCGGCGGCGCGGGTGTTCGACAGGCTGGTGGATGCCGGGTTCGACCGGAGCTGCGCGCTGCTGGCCCTCGGCGGCGGAGTGGCGGGAGATCTCGGCGGGTTCGTCGCGGCCACCTTTCTTCGGGGGATCGCCTGGGTCTCGGCGCCCACGACCCTGCTCGCGCAGGTGGATGCCAGCATCGGCGGCAAGACGGGGATCAACTTCCGCGCCAAGAATTTGATCGGGGCCGTCCACCAGCCCGCGGTCGTCCTCGCGGATCCCGACACGCTCCGCTCGCTGCCGCCGCGCCAGCTGCGCTCGGGGATGGCCGAGGTGGTCAAGACCGGCGTGATCGGCGCGCCCGACCTGTTCGACTACGTGGAGAGCCACGCGGCGGAGTGCCGCCGCGGGGATCCCGCCGCGCTCGAGTGGATCGTGGCCCGGTGCGCGGCCTACAAGGCGGACGTTGTGGCCCGCGACGAGCGGGAGGCGGGCCCGCGGATGGTGCTCAACTACGGCCACACCTTCGGCCATGCGTTCGAGGCCGCGGCGTCCTACCGCGGGCTCACCCACGGCGAGGCCGTCTCGGTGGGGATGACGCTCGAGGCCCGCCTGGCGGTGCGCCTGGGGGTGTGCGCGCCGGCGCTCCTCGACCGCCAGACGCGGCTGCTGGAAGCGCTGGGCCTGCCTGTCAGGCGCGCGGCGCTCTCGCGCCGGAAGCCGCCGGCGCCGCGCGCGGTGCGGGCGGCGATGGCGCACGACAAGAAGGCCGCCGCCGGCCGGCTGCGGTTCGTGCTCCCGCAGGCGCCGGGCCGGACGGTCATCCGGGACGACGTTCCCCCGGCGCTCATCGAGGAGGTCCTCACCGATGGCTAAGGTGCTGGTGATCCACGGCCCCAACCTCAACCTGCTCGGGCAGCGGCAGCCGGACATCTACGGCACGACGACGCTCGCCGAGATCGACCGCAGGCTCGCGGCGCTGGCGCGCGCCGAAGGGGCCGGCGTCGACACGTATCAGAGCAATCACGAAGGCGCGATCATCGACCGGCTGCACGCCGCGCAGGGGCGCTATGACGCGATCGTGCTCAACGCGGGAGCGCTGACCCACTACAGTTACTCGCTGCGCGATGCGATCGCGGCGATCTCGGTGCCGGTGATCGAGGTGCACCTCTCGAACATCCATGCCCGCGAGGCGTTCCGGGTCTCCGTGATCGCCCCGGTCGTCCGGGGGCAGATCAGCGGATTTGGCGCGGACAGCTATCTGCTGGGGCTCCGCGCCGCGCTGGCCGTCGCCGCCCGTCCATCCCCCACCCCCCGGTCCCGGGCTGGTGCGGGCCTGGAGGACCCGGCTGCGGCGATGACGGAGGACGGGTCGCGCCGTGCGCCGCACAGCGGCGGCGCGTCGCGCCGGCGTCGCGCCCCGCAGAGGAGGCCCTGAGCGCCCGTCGAAGCAACAGCCAGCCCGCGCGCCTGACACCGCAAACCGGCGCCGCGGGCCGGCAGGAGGAGACCATGCGGTTCCGCGGGGTTCGGGGGGCGATCACGGTCGATGCGAACACGGAACAGGCGATCCTCGATGCCACCCTCGAGCTCCTGCGGGCGATGATCCGGATCAACGAGATCGACGCCGACGATGTGGCGGGCGTGCTCTTTACCGTGACCGCGGACCTGAACGCCGTGTTTCCCGCCGAGGCCTGCCGGCGCCTGCCGGGCTGGACGCACGTCCCGCTGATGTGCGCTCAGGAGGTGCCGGTGCCCGGCGCCCTGCCGCGGTGCGTGCGGATCCTCATGCTCGTGAACACGACCAAGACCGCGGCGGAGGTCCGGCACGTCTACCTCCGCGACGCCGAGCGCCTCCGCCCCGACCTCACGCGATCGTGACCCCGCTGGTCGTCTCCCCGGGGCGCGCGCTCCAGGGCGTGCTCCGCGTGCCGGGGGATAAATCCATCTCCCACCGCGGGGCCATCATCGGCGCCATCGCGCACGGCACCACCCGGGTGTCGGGGTTCCTCCAGGCGGATGATTGCCGGTCGACCCTGCGCTGCCTGCGGGCGGCCGGCGTCCCCATCGACGAACGGGTCGACGAGATCGAAGTCCGCGGCAGGCCGCTGCAGGAGCCCGAGGAGGTGCTGGACGTCGGCAACTCCGGGACGACGATCCGCCTGCTCGCCGGCGTCCTGGCCGGGCACCCGTTTCACAGCGTGCTCACCGGCGACGCGTCGATCCGCCGGCGGCCGATGGATCGGATCGCGGATCCGCTCCGGCGGATGGGCGCCCGGGTCTCCGGGCGTCAGGGAGGCCGCCTCGCCCCGCTCGCCATCGACGGCGGCAGGCTGAGCGGCATCGACTACGCCACCCCGGTCGCGAGCGCGCAGGTGAAGTCGGCGGTGCTCCTGGCCGGCCTCTTCGCCGCGGGACCCACCTCGGTGCGTGAGCCGGCCCAGAGCCGCGATCACACCGAACGCATGCTGGGAGTGTTCGGCGCGGCGGTGGAGCGCGACGGGCTGACCACCCGGCTGCGCGGGCCGGTGGCCCTCAGGGCCGCGCAGGTGCGGGTGCCGGGCGATTTTTCTTCTGCGGCCTACTTTATTGTCGCCGCGTCGCTCGTGCCGGGCTCCCGGGTCGAAATCCGCGATGTCGGATTGAATCCTACGCGCACCGGGCTGCTGGACATCTTGACGATGATGGGCGCGCGCGTGGAGGTGGCGGATCTCCGGGAGGAGGGCGGAGAGCCCGTGGGGACCGTCGCCGTTCGGGCGACGCCGCTGCACGGCGCGGTGATCGGCGGGGACCTGGTGCCGCGCGCGATCGACGAGCTGCCGGTGCTGGCGGTCGCGGCGTGTCTCGCGGAGGGGGAGACGGTGATCCGCGATGCCGCCGAACTGCGGGTGAAGGAGTCGGATCGCGTGGAGGCGCTGGCGAGGGAACTGGGGCGCCTCGGCGCCCGGGTCGAGCCGCGGCCGGACGGCATGGTGATCGCCGGCGGCCGGCCGCTGCGGGGTGGCCGCGTCACGAGCGGCGGAGACCACCGGATCGCCATGAGCCTGGCCGTGGCCGGGCTGTGCGCCGGGGGGTCCGTTACCGTCGACGACCCCGGCAACATCGAGACGTCGTTTCCCGGGTTTGCAGAGGCGCTCCGCCGGGCCACCGGCGGATGACATACGATCCCTGGCAGATGATCGCCGGGGCGCTGGTGGTGTGCGGCGCCTCGATGCTCAAGGGCGCCATCGGGTTCGGGTTTCCGCTCGTCGCGGTTCCGCTGCTGTCGTCCATCATCGGTCCGCGGGTGGCGATCCCGGTGGTGGCCATCCCCACGCTCCTCAGCAACTTCCTCGTCGTCCGCCGTGGGGGCGCCGGCGGGGCGGGCGCCGGCATGGCGGCGCTGCTGGTCTCGCTCGCCGCGGGCACGGTGGGAGGCGCGCTGCTGTTCGGGTCGCTGAGCCACCGATTGCTGTCGGGCTTGGTCGGCGCGGTGGCGCTGCTCTACGTGCTCGCCACCGCGGGCCGGTTGACGCTCAAGGTCCCCGCCGCCGCGGGCAATCGGGCCGGGCCCGTCATCGGCCTGCTCGCGGGCTTGATGGGGGGGTCGACGGGGATTTCATCGCCGCTCCTCGCCAGCTACCTTCACTTCCGCCGTCTCGCCAAGCGCGAATTCGTCTTCTGGATCACCATGATGTTTTTCGTCGTGAACATCGTGCAGGTCGCCAGTTACTTCAAGCTGGGCCTCTATCCGGGGCCCGTCCTGACCGGCGCGCTCGCCGCCTGCCTGCCGATGGCGGCCGGCACGCTCGCTGGCCTCGCGCTGCAGGACCGGCTGCCGGCCAGGATGTTCGAGCGGATCGTGCTGACCGTGGTTTTCCTCGCCGGGCTCAATTTGCTGGCCAGAAGCCTGCCCCGGTAGATTGGGAAGCCGCGCGGGCCGCCTTGGAGAGGCATGTTTAGCAAACTGTTAATACCGCGGCTCGATCGAAGGTTTTATTTCAGAATATGCCCGTTTTGTGAAATAGTGTGTACTTTACAAATCCCCATCCGTTACTGCCTGTTCGACCTGTGCCACAAATTTCCAGTCAACCAACGCCTCCCACGCATTTTGGGCTGCTTCAAATCCCTCGCCTGCCCGCTCAGCTTCCGCGCGCCGAACATCTTTCTGCCCGCGCTTCCGAACCCTCAAGGCTTGAGCAGCGTTCCACCCCTGCCAGATCTCCACGAGACTTTCATAGGCCTCCTCCCGCATGTCCCCCGGCTGAACAGGATCGCGGAAGATCCCCAGAAGGAATCCGCCGGCATCGCGGTCGCGTGAGCCGCGAAGCAAAAACCCAACATTGGAGAGGGCCATCTGCCTGACGAATTCGTCTGGATCGGTCTGGGCCATCGACTGGAATACCTGGGCATAGTGCTTCAAGTCCCAGTGAAGAGCCAGCACACTCATGACAATGTATCGAATCTGGTCATCGTCGTCAGTCAGGAACGCTGCGACCACGGGCTCGGCCTCTGCGCGAAGACTCTCACAGCCACGATACCCTGTCTTAGAATGCGCGGCTTCGCCAAGATCGTGGATGGCGCCGTACAGATGCTCTCTTGAGACGCTGCCTTCCTTGAGCCGCTTCAACTCAATGCGCGCCAGGAAGTCGGCAATCTCCGGATAATAGTCGATCGCCTCTCTGACCGGACTTCCGTAGAAAAGGAGGTCCCCATCGCTCTGAATCATCCGCCGGACGGTCTCCAGATCCCCGGCTTTGATGGCCTCGAAAAACGAGCGGGCGCCTTCGGTCTTCTTATCCGATGACTCGCGTGCGTGACTCATTTTGCGCACCCACAACCTCGCCGCGCGGGCACCGTCTGAGGGTGGTGATCCGCCATCCCCCGTCTTTTCGCCCCTGTTCCGGCTCTCCTGCGCACAATCCCTTGACTTCTTGTGTTATAGTGTAGGGTACCAAAACCCGATGACGGGGGCGAGTACTCCCGGCCGGTCCTAACGAGAGACCCGCGTGGACGGTGCGAGCGCGGGAGGACGCCGGAGAGGAATGGACCCCGAAGGGGCGGCACGAACGGCGGAACATCGCTGAGTAGTCGCCGCCGGCGACCTCCACCGTAACCGGAG
>VBAK01000194.1 GCA_005882275.1 Candidatus Segetimicrobium genomatis | reverse complement strand
TGTCCGACGGAGGCCATCCTGGTCGGCGACCTCAACGATCCCGGATCCCTGGTCGCGCGGATCGTGAACCGCGAGCCGGTCGCCGTCCGGCGTCCCGAGAAGGCGACGCTGCCGAAGCTCTTCTATCGCGGCGCCCATCAGGCGGCCCTCGACCCGATCGCCGCCCGCCGCCCCGAAGGCGGACTCTTCATGTGGAGCGAGCAGGGCCGGTTCCCCCACCAGGTCACCTCAGGCCACCCGAGCGGGTGGACCAATTCCTCGGCGGCCGCGCTGTTGAGCTACGACGTCCCGCATCAGGCCCCGTGGAACTGGCGGGTCAGCCTGTACACCTGGACCAAGGGGATCGCCGCCGGGGCGTACCTCGTGCCTCTGCTCTGGATCCTCGGCGGGTGGCTGCCGTGGACGAGCGCCCTCTGGCTCTGGGCGGCTCCCATCCTCGCCGGCGCCGCGCTCGCCGCGACCGGAGCCCTGCTGATCGCCGACCTCAAGCATCCGGAGCGGTTCTACCTGATCTTTACCCGCCCGCAGTGGTCGAGCTGGCTGGTCCGCGGCGCGTTCATCATCGCCGCGTTCTCCGGAGTGCTGGCCGTGCATGTGGTGGCCGGCCTCCTCGGCTGGGGCCGGGCGCCGCGCCTCCTCGCGCTCCCCGGGCTGCCGATCGCCGCGCTGACCGCGGTGTACACGGCGTACCTGTTCGCTCAGGCCAGGGCCCGCGATCTCTGGCAGAATCCCCTGCTGCCGCCGCACTTCCTCCTCCAGGCCGTGCTCGCGGGGTCGGCCGCGCTATTTCCGCTTGCGGCATGGCTGAACCCCGGCGTCCTTCGGCCGCTCCTGTGGACGCTCGCGGGGTCGAGCCTCCTGCACCTCCTGTTCGTCTGGGGAGAGACGATCCTGTCCCACGCCACCGCGCATGCCGCCCTGGCTGCGCACGAGATGGTGCGGGGCGCGCACCGTCGGTTTTTCTGGACAGGGGTGGGGCTGGCCGCGCTGGGCCTGCTGGCATCCTTGATCGGCGCCGCCTCCGGGTCTCCGGGGGCGGCGGCCCCTGCGATCGGGCTGACCGCCGCCGCATCGGCGCTGGCCGGCCTGATCGCGTACGAGCACGCCTATGTCCAGGCCGGACAGGCCGTGCCGCTGGCGTGACGATGACGGACCTCACGAGGCTCAACACACTGGTCCGCGCGGCCCGCGACGCGGCCGAGGCCAGGGGCGAGACCTTCTACCCCGGCCCCAGCCGGATCCACCTCGCGGCCTTTCCCCCCAAGGAACGGTGGAACGACTGGGTGGAACTGGACTCGAAAGCCTGGCCGGCGCGCGTGGAGAAGCGGTACATGCTCGTCCCGACGACCTGCTTCAACTGCGAGTCGGCGTGCGGGCTCCTGGCGTACGTCGACCGGGACACGATGCAGATCCGCAAGTTCGAGGGCAACCCCGAGCACCCGGGCTCGCGGGGCCGGAACTGCGCCAAAGGACCGGCGACGCTCAACCAGATCACGGATCCCGACCGCATCCTCTATCCGCTCAAACGCGCGGGGCGGCGGGGCGAGGGCAAGTGGGTGCGGGTGAGCTGGGACGAGGTCCTCAATGACCTCGGGGACAGGATCCGCCGCGCGATCACGGAAGGACGGCCCAACGAGGTCATGTACCACGTGGGCCGGCCGGGAGAGGACGGATACACCGAGCGCGTGCTGGGCGCCTGGGGCGTCGACGGCCACAACACCCACACGAACGTCTGCAGCAGCGGGGGCCGGGCGGGCTACCACTACTGGATGGGGATCGACCGGCCGAGCCCCGACCACGCCAACGCGCGGGTCATCCTGCTCGTGAGCAGCCATTTGGAGGCGGGCCACTACTTCAATCCCCACGCCCAGCGGGTGATCGAGGCAAAGCAACACGGGGCCAAGCTCATCGTCTTCGACACCCGCCTCTCGAACACGGCGACCCACGCCGACCACTGGGTCGCCCCCTATCCCGGATCCGAGGCGGCGATCCTGCTCGCCATCGCCAACGACGTGATTCAGCGCGGCCTGTACAACCGCGAGTTCGTCCGGCGATGGTGGAACTGGCAGGAATACCTCGCGCACGAGCACCCGGGGCTGGCCCCGACCTTCGAGCACTTCGAGCAGATCCTCAAGACGCTGTACGCGGGCTACACGTTCGAGTACGCCGCGGCCGAGTCGGGGGTGGACGCTGGGGTGCTGCGGGAGGTCGCCGGCGTCGTGGCGTCGGCCGGCACGAGACTCTCCACCCACACCTGGCGGAGCGCCGCGGCGGGCAACCTGGGCGGCTGGCAGGTGCCGCGCACCCTGTTCTTCCTCAACGCGCTCTTGGGCGCGGTGGCGACCGAGGGAGGGACCTACCCCAACGCCTGGAACAAGTTCGTCCCGAGACCGATCTACGTCCCGCCGCATCCCCCGATCTGGAACGAACTCACGTGGCCGCGGGAATACCCGCTGGCCATCAACGAACTCTCCTTCCTTCTGCCGCACCTGCTGAAGGACGGCCGGGGCCGGCTCGACGTGTACTTCACGCGCGTCTACAACCCCGTCTGGACCAACCCCGACGGCTTCTCCTGGATCGAGGTGCTGACCGACGAGCGCCTGGTCGGGCTCCACGCCGCCCTCACGCCGGTCTGGAGCGAGACGGCGTTCTTCGCGGACTACGTCCTGCCGATGGGGCTCGGCTCCGAGCGCCACGACCTGCATTCCTACGAGCAGTACGACGGCCAGTGGATCGCCTTCCGGCAGCCGGTGCTGCGGGCCGCGCGCGAGCGCCTCGGCGACCGCGCCGCCGACACGCGGCAGATCAATCCCGGCGAGGTCTGGGAAGAGAATGAGTTCTGGATCGAACTGTCCTGGCGGATCGATCCGGACGGCCGGCTGGGGATCCGCCGGTGGTTCGAGTCCACGCGGACTCCCGGACAGAAGCTGACGGTCGACGAGTACTACGCGCACATCTTCGACCACTCCGTTCCCGGCCTGCCGGAACGGGCGGCGGCCGAAGGCCTGGCGCCCCTCGAGTTCATGCGGAGGTACGGCGCGTTCGAAATCGCCGCGCAGATCGGCCCCCTCCACGAGCGCCGCATCCCTCCCGAGGAGCTCGCGGACGTCCGCGTCGATCCGCTCGGCCGCGTCTACACCAGGGCGCCCGCGCCCGCCACCTCCAACATCGTCCCCACGGGAAGCCCGGAGCCGGATGCGGAGGGGCGCCGGCCGGTGGGCGTGCAGGTGGACGGCGAGACCCTGCGCGGCTTCCCCACCCCGTCCGGGCGGCTCGAATTCTACTCCCGTACGCTGGCCGAGTGGGGGTGGCGCGAGAGCGCGCTGCCTACATATATAAAGAGCCACATCCACCGCGAGCGCCTCGCCGCGGACCAGATGGTGCTGATCTCCACCTTCCGCCTCCCGGTCCAGATTCACACCCGGAGCGCCAACGCCAAATGGCTGAACGAGATCGCGCACACCAACCCGCTGTGGATCCACCCCGGCGACGCCCGGGGCCTCGGGCTTCGGACCGGCGACCTTGTCCGCGTCGAAACCGAGACCGGCTATTTCGTGGTGAAGGCGTGGGTGACCGAGGGCATCCGTCCCGGCGTCGTGGCCTGCAGCCATCACATGGGACGGTGGAAGGTGCGCGAAGCCGGCGAGCGGCAGATGATGGCGACCGTCTCGCTCGACCACAGCGGCGGCCGGTGGTCCATGCGGCAGGTTCAGAGCGCCCGGCCGTTTGCCTCCGAGGATCCCGACACGCTCAGGATCTGGTGGACGGATGTGGGGGTCCACCAAAACCTGGCATTCGCGGTGCACCCCGACCCGGTCTCGGGCCAGCACTGCTGGCACCAGGCGGTGCGGATCCGCAACGCCGGGCCGGATGACCGGTATGGGGACATCGCCGTCGATACCGCGCGCTCCATGGAGATCTTCCGGCAGTGGTTGGCCCTTGCCAGGCAGGCGGACCGGTACTCGCCGAACGGCACCCGCCGGCCCTACTGGCTGATGCGGCCGCTGCGGCCATCCAAGGACGCCTACCGTCTCCCCGATCGCGGCCATCCCGCTGCCGTCTCAGGAGAGTAGGGGATTCATGGAACTCTTCCGCGCCCTGGCCGCGCTGGCCGAACCTCCCGGACCCGAGCAGGTCCGCATCGGCGCGGTGCTGGGCCTGCCGGGGGCCCCGGACCCGGCGCAGTACACCGAGGTGTTCCTGTTTCAGCTGTACCCCTACGCGGCCGTGCACGCCGGGGCGGAAGGCATGCTCGGAGGCGAGGCGCAGGATCGGGTCGCGGGATTCTGGCGGGCGCTCGAGCGAACTCCACCGGCCGAGCCCGACCACCTGACGTCGCTGCTGGCCCTATACGCCGCCCTGGCCGACCATGAGGACGCCGAGCCCGACCCGGCGCGCCGTCTCCTCTGGGGCCGAAGCCGGAAAGCGCTGCTGTGGGAGCACCTGGCCTGCTGGGTGTTCCCCTATCTGGACAAACTGGGGGAGATCGCGCCCCCGTTCTACGCCGCGTGGGGGGAAATGCTCGCCGCGGCCCTCCGGGCGGAGATCGACACCGTGGGACCGGGCGATATGCTGCCGCTCCACCTCCGCGCGGCCCCGCCGCTCCCCGATCCGCGGGACGGCGGATCCGACGCGTTCCTCCAAGGGCTCCTCGCGCCGGTGCGCAGCGGGATGGTCCTCGTCCGATCTGACCTGACGCGGGCGGCGCGCGCGTTGGGGCTCGGGCTCAGGATGGGCGAGCGCCGGTTCGCGCTCACGTCGCTCCTGTCCCAGGACTCGGAGGGCACGCTCGGGTGGCTGGCCGCGGAGGCGTCCGCCTGGGAGCAGCGGCACCTCGCGCGCGAAGCCGCGCAGGCGGCCACCGGGGAGATCGCGCGGTTCTGGACCCACCGGGCCGGGACCGCCGCGGCGCTGCTGACGGCGTTGCGGACATAAGGCACGCCTGTGAGATTCATGGTCCGCGTCCTCCTGACCGCCCTGCTGATCGCGGCGTGCCCCTGGACCACCGCCGAAGTCGCCACAGCCCAGACGATCACGTTTCCCGGCGGGATTCCCCCGGACACCTTCACGACGCGCGTGGACATCGAGGCCCCGCCGGCGCGGGTGTGGGCGGTGTTGACGGATTTCCGGGCGTATCCAATCTGGAATCCGTTTATCTATCCGGTGAAAGGAGCGCCGCGCCCGGGCGGCATGCTGGAGATGACCATTCACCCTGGAACGCGATCCATCCCGTATCAGGCCACCGTCGCCGTCGTTCGGCCCAACCGTGAGTTGGCCTTGCGAATTCCTTCGGTCAAAATCGTCGAAATGACCATCGACTTCACCATTGAGCCGCTGCGGGTCGGACGAGCGCGCCTGACTGCGCGCGAAAGACATACGAGTGTCGCCGGTGTCGTGGCAGGGGGACTCTTGCGAGATATTCAGAGCGGGCTGGATGCCTTGGCAAAAGCCGCCAGGGATCGCGCCGAGCTGCTGCAACCGGTCCCATTCCGTGTCCCCATGCTTCGCTACACCTCGTGGACGACCTCGGCCATGCGCCGGAGCTTCGCCCGCCGGTCGCCGATTGGAGGAAGGCAGCGATGGCAAAACTGAGGTTCGCGGTGTGGCTTCCCACCTATGCCTGGGCCGATGCCGGCCCTGAGCACGTTCGACGACTGACACAATCCATCAGGACGTGCGAGCAGCATGGTCTCGATGTCTGGGTGATCGATCACCTCCTGGCCGCCCCCGGGCTCTACGGGGTGGCCTGGCTGGAGCCCCTGAGTGTCCTGGCCTATGCCGCCGCGCTCACGCAGAAGGTTCGGCTGGCCACCGGGATCCTTGTCCTCCCGGTCCGCCACCCCGTCGTCCTGGCGAAGGAGATCTCGACGCTCTGCCACATCTCCGGCAGCCGGTTTGTCCTGGGCATCGGCCCCGGCTGGTACACCCGCGAGTTCGACGTCACCGGCTCCCGGATCGAGGAGCGGGGCGGCCGCACGGACGAGATCCTGGAGGCCGTCACCCGGTTGCTGAGCCGGCCGAACGCGAGCTACCAGGGCCGCTACTACCAGTTTCAGGACGTGACCATTGACCCGAGGCCCCCGGCGCTTCCGGAGATCTGGGTCTCCGGAGGCTCGCGCGTCCCCGATCCGCACGAGCACGACGTCCCGTTCATCTCCAGAACGGTCCTCGACCGCATTGTGAAGTGCGGAAACTGGCTCTCACGCTGCTCGGGGAAGCAGGAGTGGGTCAAGCGCGACTGGGCGGAGATCCAACGGCATGCCGGGGCCACCGGGAAAAATCCCGCGGCGATCACCTTTGGGCACTGTAACTTTGTGCACCTCGTGGAGACGAACGACCACGCGAGAGCGCTGGCGGAGTCGCGGGAGCCCTTCCTCCGCGTCATGGGGACGCACCGCTCCTACGAGCACTTACAAGAGTGCTACATGATCGGGAGCATCGATCGGATCAAGGACCGGATCGCCGATCTCGTGGACGCCGGCCTCAGATACCTGGTGCTCGGCCCGGTGACGGACGACCCCGGGCAGATCGACCTCCTGGCCCGGCACCTGGTTCCGGATTTTGCGTAAGGCCTACTTCCAGACCTCCCGCGCGGTCTCGGCCACGAGCTTCAGCTTCGCCCACTGGTCGTCCTCGGTGAGGAGGTTGCCCTCCATCGTGGAGGCGAATCCGCACTGGGGGCTCAGCGCCAGATTCCCGAGCGGCACGACCTTCGACGCCTGCTCGATCCGGCGGATCAGGTCGGCTTTCGCCTCCAGTTGCGGCCGCTTGGTGCTGACCAATCCCAGGACCACGGTCGTCCCGCGCGGCACGAACCGCAGCGGCTCGAACGTACCCGAGCGGTCGTCGTCGTACTCCAGCAGGAACCGGTCCACCCGCATCGTGCCGAACAGTTTCTCGGCGATCGGATCGTAGCCGCCCTCCGCGTACCAGTGGCTGCGGTTGTTGCCGCGGCACAGGTGCATCGCCAGCGTCGTCATCGCGCGGC
>VBAK01000166.1 GCA_005882275.1 Candidatus Segetimicrobium genomatis | reverse complement strand
GCACCCCCAAACGTCTGATGGTGTCCCCGGCATGCGTGCCGTTCGCGTCCCGCCGATGCCCCCCGGAGCCACCAATGGAACAGTACCCCCGCGGAATGACGGTTAGACGGCTCGCGCCGGCGCGAACGCCGCGCGGGCCCCGCCCGCTGCATGGCCTGCAGGGCCGCAAAACTTGTCATTCCCCGCGGTCGTGTGCTATACTCACGCTTGGTTATTGGTTGAGTCAGACCCGTGCCCCAATCTTGACGCTTTCGAGGGGAGTGGGGGCCCTACCCACTCTCTCGTTTCTTGGAGGCGCCGAAGGCTGGGGCGCACGTTTGTGGAGGGGAATGGCATGAGGCGCCACGAGATTGCCGGGCAGGCGGCGGACCTTGCCGGGCCGATCGCGACGCGGATGGGCCTGGAGGTCGTGGACGTGGAGCTGGTCGGCGCGGGACGCCGTCAGATCCTGAGGGTGCTCGTGGATCGGGACGGCGGCGCGAGTGTCGGCGACTGCGCCCGGCTCAGCGAAGCGTTGAGCCGGGAACTGGACCTGTACGATCTGCCGATGCAGTCCTATACGCTGGAGGTGGCGTCGCCGGGACTCGACCGGCCGCTGCGCCGTCTGGCCGACTTCGTGCGGTTTTCGGGGCGGACGGTCGCCGTCACGACGCACGAGCCCCAGGAGGGGCAGCGGCGGTTCCGGGGGCGCCTGCTCGGGCTGGTGGACGGCCGGGTGGCGGTCCGATTGGACGACGGGAGGGAAATCCGTCTGGACCACGAGGCGATCGCCCAGGCCCGGCTCGTGGTGCAGATGACGGATCTGCGCGAAGATTTGAAGCGATCCGAACGCCCTCCGGAGCGCGCGGGGAGATGGGGGTGAGTGGTCGGTGAACAACGCGGAGCTCATCAAGGCCATCAAGCAGCTGGAAGAGGAAAAGGGGCTCGGCAAGGACGTCCTCATCGAGGCGATCGAGGCGGCCCTCCTCTCGGCGTACAAGAAAAATTTCGGGTCGGCCGCCCAAAACATCCGGGTGGAACTGGACCGCGAGACCGGCGAGCAGCACGTCTACAGCGTCCGTACGATCGTCGAGTCGGTGGGCGACGCGAACACGGAGATCCCGCTCGCCGAGGCGCGCGGGTGGGATCCGGAGATCCAGGTCGGGGACACGGTCGAGGTGGAGGTGACCCCGAGGGACTTCGGCCGGATCGCCGCCCAGACGGCCAAGCAGGTGATCGTGCAGCGGATTCGTGAGGCCGAGCGGGACATGGTGTACAAGGAGTTCCGCGATCGGGAGGGGGACATCGTCACCGGCACGGTCCAGCGGGTGGAGCGGCGAAACGTCTACATGGACCTCGGCCGCATCGAGGCGGTGCTGCCGCCGACCGAGCAGGTGCCCCGGGAAGGCTACCGGCAGAACGATCGGGTGAAGGCCTATGTGGTCGAGGTCAAGCAGGGCAACCGCGGTCCGCAAATCGTGGTCTCGCGGACGCACCCGGGTCTGCTGAAGCGGTTGTTCGAGATCGAGGTGCCGGAGATCTACGAAGGGATCGTGGAAATCAAGGCGATCGCGCGCGAGGCCGGCGCCCGCAGCAAGGTCGCGGTCGTCTCCCGGGACCGCAACGTGGACGCAGTGGGCGCGTGCGTGGGGCCCAAGGGCTCGCGGGTGCAGTCCATCGTCGATGAGCTGCGTGGGGAGAAAATCGATATCGTCCCCTGGGCGAGCGATTCCGCCGTCTTCGTGGCGAGCGCCTTGAGTCCGGCCAAAGTGATCCGGGTGGAGATCACCGAGGAGACGAAGACCGGGCTCGTGATCGTGCCGGACAACCAGCTCTCGCTCGCGATCGGCAAGGAAGGGCAGAACGCCCGGCTGGCGGCCAAGCTCACCGGGTGGCGCATTGACATCAAGAGCGAATCGCAGATCAAGGAGCTGGAGGCCCGGAAGATCTTCGCCGATCTCCCCGCCGAGGAGGTCCCCGCGGCGCCGGTCGCGCTCGCGGCGGAATCGCCGGGTGCGCCGGCCCTGGCGGCGCCGACCGATGGGGAGGCCGTCCCGCAGGGGGAACCCGTGGCCGCCGGTGAGGCCGCGGCAGAGGGCGCGCCCAGGATCGAGGAGAAGACGGTCGCGGAGTGAGGAGGCCCTGAATGCCCAGGGTGCGGCGGGTTCCCCAGCGGCAGTGCGTCGCATGCGGTCAGGTGCGCGGGAAGCGCGATCTCGTGCGGGTCGTCCGGACGGCGCAGGGAGACGTCCGGATCGATCCCACAGGGAAGCTGTCCGGCCGGGGAGCCTACGTGTGCCCGGAGGCGGCGTGCGTCGATCGGGCGCTCGGGGAAGGCCGTCTCGCGCGGATGCTCGAGCGCGAGATCCCCGACGACATCGCCCGGGGGCTGCGCGGCGTCACGGCGCGGGCGGCGCCCCAACGACCCCCCATGGTGCACCGGATCACGCTCGCGCAGGCCGCGGGGCGTCACGGGGGATCCTCGGGGAAGCAGGGAACGCCGTAAGCGCAGTAAGCGCAGGGGAGGGTGGCTGTGAAAGTCCATGAACTCGCCCGGGAACTCGGCCTGACCAGCAAGGACCTCATCGAAAAGCTGGAGGCCATGAAGGTCCCGGTCCGCAATCACATGAGTGTCCTCGACGACCAGGTCGTCGCGCGGCTGCGGCGCGCGCAGGCGGGCGGGCGCGATCTCTCATCCGGAGGGGCGCCGGGCCCGGGCGCCCCGGCGGCCGGCGGCCCATCCCGCGGGAAGGCCACCGCAGTGGACGCCGAGAAGGTGCGCCAGAGCGCGTTCCTCCAGGCGAGTTACGGGTCGGAGATCAAAGGGGTTCGGGTGATCCGGGCTCCCCGCGCGGATGCGGCGCCCGTCGCGGAGGCTGCGCCTCCGCCGCAGGCGCCTCCGGGCAAGGCCCCGCTCCAGGCGCCGGCCGGGGAGAAGGCGGCGGCAAAGGGCGCGGCCAGGGCGCCTGAGCGGCCGGCCGCCAAGAAGCCCGCGGAGGTCCGGCCGGAGGCAAAGAAAGCCGCCGCGGACGCGAAGCCCGCCCACGTGGACAGGCCGGTGAAAGAGCACCCGGCGGCCGCCGCGGCGCCGCCCGCGGCTCAGGCGGCCGCCACGCCGGCGGCGGCCCCCCCGAAGGAGAAGCCGACGATCCGCTTCGCGGATGTGCGGAAGACCCCGCGCTATGACCCCAAGGCCGGGGAGGCAGCGGGAGCGCCACGCGTTTCGCCTGAGCCGGCGGCGCCGCCGATCGCCGCGGAACTGCGAAGGGCCGAACCGGTGAGGCCTGCCGAGCCGCCGCGGGCGGCTCCGGAGGCCGCGCCGGCGGCTCCCGCCGCCGCTGCGCCCGCCGCGCCGCAGCCGCTCCGGTATCTCGAACTGGACGGGCCGATCCAGGTCGGCGACCTGGCGAGCCGGATGGGCGTGCCCCCGGGCGAGGTGGTGAAGCGCCTGGTCGAGGCCGGGGTGATGGCGGGGATCAATCACATGATCCCGCTCGAGATCGCCGGCCGGGTGATGGCGGCGTTCAATTTCGCCCCGCGCGCGCCCGAACGGGTGGAGGTGACCGAGCTGGCGCCGACCCTGGAAACGCCGGCGGCGGAACCGGGCGAGCAGGGGCGGACGACGCGGCCGCCCGTGGTGACGGTGATGGGGCACGTCGACCACGGCAAGACGAGCCTGCTCGACGCCATCCGCAAGACGAGCGTGGCATCGCAGGAGTACGGCGGGATCACCCAGCACATCGGCGCCTACACGGTCGAGGCCAACGGGCGGCGGATCACGTTCCTGGACACGCCCGGCCACGAGGCCTTCACGGCCCTGCGCGCGCGCGGCGCGCACGTGACCGATATCGCCGTGCTCGTGGTGGCGGCGGACGACGGGGTGATGCCCCAGACCATCGAGGCGATCAACCACGCCAAGGCCGCGCGGGTCCCGATCATCGTGGCGCTCAACAAGATCGACCTCCCGCAGGTCAACCCCGACCGGGTCAAGCAGCAGCTGGCCGATCTGGGGCTCATGCCCGAGGAGTGGGGCGGCGACACGATCACCGTGCCGGTGTCCGCCCGGCAGGGCACCGGCCTCGATTCCCTCCTGGAGATGATCCTCCTGGTGGCGGAGCTCCGCGACCGCCGGGCCACTCCCGAGCGGCCGGCCCGCGGGACGGTGATCGAGGCGCGGCTGGAGAAGGGACGGGGTCCGGTGGCCACCGTCCTCGTGCAGGATGGGACGCTGCGCGTCGGGGACGCCGCCGTCGTGGGCGAGACCTACGGACGGATCCGGGCGATGACCGACGACAAAGGGGCGCGGGTGCAGGCTGCGGGGCCGAGCACCCCCGTGGAGGTCAGCGGCCTCAGCGACGTCCCGGCCGCCGGCGATCTCGTCGAGGTCGTCACGAACGAGCGGATCGCGAAGGCGGTCGCGGAGGAGCGGAGCGAGCGCCGCCGGGCCACCGAACAGGCCAAGAGCCGCCAGCTCAGCGTGGAGGAGATCTCCAAGGAGACCGGCGCGGCGACGGAGCGGAAGGAACTGCGTCTGATCATCAAGGCGGACGTGCAGGGCTCGGTCGAGGCCCTGGTCGCCGCCCTGGACCGCCTCACGAGCCGCGAGGTCATCATTACCCTCCTGCACGCCGCGGTGGGGAACGTGACCGAGTCCGACGTCATGCTCGCCGCCGCGAGCAACGCGAGGGTGATTGGGTTCAACGTCCGCCCGGAGCCGCCGGTCCGCCGCCTCGCCGAGACCCAGGGGGTGGACATCCGGTTGTACCGGATCATCTACGAGGTGCTCGAGGACGTCAAGAAGCTGGCGACGGGGCTGCTCGCGCCGGAGATGGTCGAGGTGGTGCTCGGCCGGGTGGCGGTGCGGAAAGTCTACTCCATCAGCCGGGTGGGGACGATCGCGGGCAGCTACGTGACCTCGGGCCGCATCGTCCGCGGGGCCAAGGCGCGCCTGATTCGGGATGGGGTCGTGGTCCATGAAGGCACCATCGGCTCGCTGCGCCGCTTCAAGGAGGACGTCCGGGAAGTGCTGGAAGGATTCGAGTGCGGCGTGGGCCTGGAGAAGTTCAACGATATTAAGGAAGGCGACATCATCGAGGCGTTCGCCGTGGAGGCAAAGCCGGCCTGAGCCGCATCCCCCCTGCGGGGGCTCCAAACCGATGGACAGATAGCAGCATGCAGAGGTTGGCACGCGCGCAGGAGACGGGGCGATGGTGGTCGGGGTGCTGCGGGTGGAGTGTAGCCTTCCCGGAACGCAGAGCATCAAGGACAAGCGGCGGATCGTGAAGTCGCTGCTTGCCCGCCTGCACAACCGCTTCCATGTGGCGGCCGCCGAGGTCGCGCACCAGGACTCCTGGCGCCGGGCCGGTCTCGCTGTGGCGTACATCAGCACGGACGTCCGCCACGCCGATCAGGTCCTGGCGCACGTCGCCGACGCCATCGGGCGCCAGACCGATCTCGTGGTGCTCGATTACGCGGTGGAGATGCGGTGACGTCCCATGAGCGTGCGCATTGCCCGGCTTCGTGAGCAATTCAAAGTGGAAATCAGCGCCATCCTCCAGCGCGAGATGAAGGATCCCCGCATCGGGTTTGTGTCCATCACCGATGTCGAATTGAGCCAGGACCTGCGCCACGCCAAGGTGTTTGTGAGCATCTTGGGCGACGCGGAGGCGAAGGCCAAGACGATGGCGGGGCTGGGCAACGCCCAGGGGTTCATCCGGAAGGAGCTGGGGCGGCGGATCCGGCTCCGTTACATTCCCGAGGTGCTGTTTCGACTGGACGAATCGATCGAGCGCGGGGCGCGCGTGCAGCGGTTGCTGCGCCAGGTGGCGGAGAGCGAAGGCGAGGGATCGGGGGATGAACCCGGCCGAACGGATCGCGGAAGCCCTGCAGAGCCGACGTAACGTCCTGCTCCTCAACCACGTGTCCCCGGACGGCGACTGTTTGGGGTCCACGCTGGCGCTCGCCCATGCGCTGTGGGGCCGGGGACAGCGCGCCACCGTCGGCAGCTCGGACGGGGTGCCGGTGATGTACCGGTTCCTCCCCGGAAGCGATCGGGTGGCCGGCGAGATCCCGGCGGGGGAGACCTTCGACGCCGTGGTCTTCATGGAGTGCAGCTCGCCGGATCGGGCGGGCGCGCTGGCGGCGCGGGCGGCCGGGGTCCCCCTGTGGGTGAACATCGACCACCACCTCAGCAACACCGGGTTCGGCCACCTGGTCCTGCTGGACGTCAACGCCGGGGCCGTCGCCGAGGTGGCGTATCCGGTCGTACGGACGCTGCACCCGTCGATCGATCGGGACATTGCGACCTGCCTCCTCACCGCGCTGCTGACCGATACCGGCAGCTTTCATTACGCGAGCGTCACCCCGCAGAGCTTCCTGCTGGCGGCCGACCTGATTCGTGCCGGGGCCAGCCCCACCGCGGTGTACGCCGAGGTGTACGAGAACCGGTCGGCCGCGTCGCTGCGCCTCCTGGGCGCGGCCTTGAGCGGGCTGGCGTTCGCCGAGGGAGGCCGGGTCGCGTGGACGACCGTCACCCAGGCCATGCTCCGCGAGACCGGGGCGACGATGGAAGAGTCCGAAGGGATCGTGGGCACGCTCCGGTCCATCCGGGGGGTGCAGGCCGCCCTGCTCTTCAAGGAGGAGGCCGAGGGCATTCGCGTGAGCCTCCGCGCGCAGGGGGGGATCCGGGCCAACGTGATTGCCGAGACCTTTGGCGGCGGAGGCCACGCCGCGGCCGCCGGGTTCACGGTCCGCGCGTCCCTCGACGAGGCCGTCCGCCGCGCCCTCGGGGCCGTCCGCCAGGAGCTCGCCGCGGCCGCGCACGCCCACCCCGGAGACGCCACCTGAGCGCGACGGACGGCGTGCTCAACCTGCTCAAGCCCCCCGGCATGACGTCGCACGATGTGGTCGACGTCGTGCGGCGGGCGGTCGGCCTCCGGCGCGTGGGGCATACCGGGACGCTGGATCCCGGCGCCGCCGGCGTGCTGGTGTGCTGTCTCGGCAGGGCGACCCGCTTGAGCGAAATCCTGATGGAGACCGACAAGGAATACCGGGTCGAGCTGCGCCTGGGCATCCGGACCAGCACCGGGGACGCCTACGGCGAGGTCCTCCCACCCGACTCGTCCGGCGGGACGTCTCGGCCGCCCCTCACGCGCCCCGCGCTCGAGGCGGCGCTGAAGCGGTTCACCGGCGAGATCCTCCAGGTCCCCCCGATGGTGTCGGCCATCCACCACGACGGCGCCCGCCTCTACCAGCTGGCGCGGCGCGGGGAGGCGGTGGAGCTCCAGCCGCGGTCCGTCACCATCCACCGCATCGAGATCCTCTGGTTGAACCGGGACCGATCCTCGGCGCTTCTGGACATCGCCTGCGGCCGGGGGACGTACATCCGGAAACTGTGCGCGGATATCGGGGACGCGCTGGGCCTGGGCGGTTATGCGCACTTCATGGTGCGGACCCGCTCGGGCCGGTTCCAACTCGGGGAGGCCGTGACCCTCGAGGAGCTCGCCGAGATCGCCGGCCGGGGCGCCCTGACCGAGGTGGTGATGTCGATGGACCAGGCGGTCGCGCACCTTCCGGCGGTGGACCTCCCGGAGCGCAGCGTCTCAGAGGTGCTGAACGGGCACGCGGTTCCGCTCTGGAAGGTGGGCGAGGCCGCGCTCGCGGAGGAGGGCGGCCCGGGGAGCGCAGGGCGCCTGCCGGGCGTGGGCGCCGGCGCGGGCCTCGTGCGTCTCCGGAGCCGGCGCGGCACCCTCATCGCGCTGGCGCGGCTCGACGCGGGGATGCTCCGGCCGGTCAAAGTCCTTGCCGGCGCAGAGGGAGGTCTGGTTGCTCACCGTCCACGGCCTGGATGAGTTCCCCGAAGGCGGCCCGGGCTCGGCGCTCGCGCTCGGCACCTTCGACGGTCTCCACCTCGGGCACCAGACGGTCATCGGGGAAGCGGTGGCGCGCGCCCGGGGGGGGCTGCGGTCGGTCGTGGTGACGTTCGAGCCGCATCCGCTGGAGGTGCTGCGCCCCAGCCCCGAGCCGGTCCTGCTGACGACGCTCGACGAGCGGCTCCCGCTCCTGGCCCGCCTCGGCGTCGATCTCACCGTCGTGCTCCGCTTCGACCTCGCGTTTTCCCAGACCCCGGCGGAGGTCTGGTTGAACGAGGTGCTCGGGCGCCGGTTCGGGGCGCGGGCGGTCTACGCCGGGTCGTCGTACACGTTCGGCCACCGGCGGGAGGGGACGGCCGCGCGGGTGGCGGAATGGGGGCGCGCGCGCGGCGTGGAGGTGCACCTCGTTCCGGCGGTGCTGGTGCGGGGGGAGCCCGTGAGCAGCAGCCGGATCCGCAGCGCGCTGCGGGAGGGCCTCGTCGACGAAGCCGCCCAGCTGCTCGGACGCGACTACGGCGTGAGCGGACAGGTCGTCCCCGGGCAGGGCCGGGGGCGGACGCTGGGATACCCGACCGCCAACCTCCACCCGGCGTCCCCGCGAAAGATCCTCCCGGCCCGAGGGGTGTACGCGACGATCGCCGCCGTGCGCGGCCGCCGGTACGGGGGAGCCACCAACATCGGCTTCCGGCCGACCTTTGGGGGGACGCAGCTGTCCGTGGAGACCTTTCTCCTTGAGTTCGACGGCGATCTCGCGGGCGAGGAGATGCGCGTGGAGTTCGTCGGGCGGATCAGAGCCGAGCGCGCCTTCCCAACCCCCGAGGCGCTGGCGCGGCAGATCGGCGACGACCTCACGCGGGTGCGGGAGTTGCTTGCGGGTGCCCAACCGGGTATAATACGCTAGTGCGGGGAGCCTCCAACCGCAAGGGCGCGGCAGGGGCACACGAGGCCCCAAGACAGAGGTCCTGACCACCAGTTCGGTGGTCAGTTTGTTTGGGGGGGCAGACGCGGAGCGGCGGGCGATGCGGCGGCGGGCGCGGGAAGCGGCGTTACAGGTCCTCTTCCAGATGGACGTCGGAAAGCTGTCGCTCGAGGACGCCCTCGAGTCGGTGGCCGCCCCGGACTGGCTCCCGGGCGATTGGGCGCTGGTCGAGACCCTCTCGCAGGGCGCCCGGGCCCATCGGGCCGAGATCGATCTCGTCATCGCGCGGTTTGCGGAGCGATGGACGATCGAGCGGATGGCCGCCGTCGACCGGAATATCCTTCGCATGGCCATCTTCGAACTGCGGCACACGTCGACCCCCGTCCGGGTCGTCATCAACGAGGCCGTCGAGCTCGCCAAGCGGTACAGCACCGAAGACTCCGGGCGGTTCGTGAACGGTCTGCTCGGCAACGTGGTCCGATCCGGGGACGCTCCCCTGGTGGGCCACGCGGCCGACGCGTGAGGGCCCGGGTTGCATGCGCGTCCACATCATGGTCAGGGGACGGGTGCAGGGTGTGGGGTTTCGCTACTTCACCGCGACACGCGCCCGCGCCCTGGGCCTCGGCGGCTCCGCCCGGAACCTTCCCACCGGCCAGGTGGAAGTGATCGCCGAGGGTGAGCGCAGCGCGCTCGAGGCGCTGATCCGCGCGCTCCGGGAGGGCCCGCCCGGCGCGGTCGTGCGGGATCTCGAGGTGGACTGGGACGAGGCGCCGCCCCGTGAGCGGGAGTTTACGATCCGCTAGTCGAGGATGGCGCTGACGTCGCGCGTTCCCGCCGGATCGTTCCCCACGCCGCCCAGAGCGGAGTTGGAGGCCATCGAGGCCCGCCTCGCGGCTCAGGGCCGGCTCGTCGAAGAGGCCCTCGACAGGTTCCTGGTGTCCGGCGAGACGTCTCCCCAGGTCGTGCACCAGGCGATGCGCCACAGCGTGTTCGCGGGGGGGAAGCGGCTTCGCCCCATCCTCGTGCTCGCGGGGGCCGGCGTCGCCGGCATGGGGCCGGCCGGGGTGATGCCGGCGGCCTGCGCGGTCGAGTTGATCCATACCTACTCGCTCATCCACGATGACCTCCCGGCGATGGACAATAGTCCCACCCGCCGGGGCCGTCCCACCTGCCACGTCGTGTTCGGCGAGGCGATCGCGGTGCTCGCCGGAGACGCGCTGCACGCGCTCGCCTTCGCGCTGCTGGCGCAAACCGCGGACGGCTCCGCCATCCCGCCGGCGCGGACGGTGGGGGCCATCGCCGAGATCACGCACGGGATCGGGACCCAGGGGATGGTCGGCGGCCAGGTGCTCGACCTCCTGGCGTCCCGCGGCCCCGTCGCGGCGGCGGACGTCCGGCGGATCCACCAGTTGAAGACCGGATCGTTGATCCGCGCCTGCGTCCGGGTCGGCGGCCTGCTGGGAGGCGCGACCCGGGACGATCTGGAGGCGCTGAGCCGCTACGGGGAGGACATCGGGCTGGCGTTTCAAATCATCGATGACATCCTCGACGTGGTGGGCGAGGAAGCCAAGCTGGGCAAGGCGATCGGGAGCGACGCCGCCCAGGCGAAGGTGACCTTTCCCGCCGTCTTCGGCCTGGACGTCTCGCGGAGCCTGGCGGAGCACGCGACGGCGCAGGCGATCCAGGCGCTCGCGCCGCTCGGCGCGCGGGGGGAGTGGCTGCGGGATCTCGCCGTCTTCCTCCTCAGCCGCGAGCGATGAGGCCGGCGGCGGTGCGGTCATCGATCGCCCCTCGGCTCGACCAGTGGCTGGTCGACCAGGGCCGCGCCGCGACGCGAAGCGCGGCGCAGGCGGCGATCATGGCGGGCCTGGTGACCGTGGACGGGCAGCCGGCGGACAAGCCGGGCCGCCGCGTCGCGACCGGGGCGGTCGTGGAGATTCGCCGCCCGCACGACCCGTACGCCAGCCGCGGGGGGGTCAAGCTTGCCCACGCGCTGGCGGTGTTCGGGCTCGACGTGCGGGGCAAAGTGGCGGTGGATCTGGGGGCGAGCACCGGGGGCTTCACCGACTGCCTCCTCCGCGCGGGCGCATCGCGCGTCTACGCCGTGGATGTCGGCCGGGGTCAGCTGGCGGGGCGGCTGCGGAACGATCCCCGGGTCGTGTGCCTGGAGGGGGTCAACGCGCGCTACCTGACCGCGGACCGCGTGGGCGGCCCCAGCGACCTGGTCACCATCGACCTGGCGTTCATCAGCCTCAGGCTGGTCTGGCGGCCGGTGGCGGGGGTGGTCACGGAGCGCGGATCGGTGATCGCGCTCGTGAAACCGCAGTTCGAGGCGGGCCGCGCCCAGGTGGGACGGGGCGGCGTCGTGCGGGATCCGGACGTTCACCGCGCCGTGCTCGGCGCGGTGTTGGAGTCGGCCCTCGCGGCCCGGCTGGCGCCGGTCGGCGTGACCCCATCGCCGATCACAGGCCCTGCGGGAAACATTGAATTCTTCGTGCACCTCAGCCCCGGCGCACATGACGAACTCCCCGCCGGCGCGATCGAGGCCGCCGTCGCCGAGGCCCACGCCCGATTCTCCCCCGGGCCGGAGGACGCGCGGGGCCCCGCCCCCGCCGGCGCGCCGGTCCGTCCGAGGCGCCCATGACGGCCGTGGCCGCGGTCGGTCTGAACGTCAACGTCGAGAAGCTCCATGCGACTCCGGAGGTGGCCCGGCTGGCGCGGGAGGCCGTGAGCCTGCTCGAGGAGCGCGGGGTGGCGGTCTGGATCAACCGGGAGAGCGCCGAGGCCCTTGGGCATGCCGCGCGCGGGATTGACGAGGCGGAACTCGCCCGCCGGGCCGGCGTGATCGTGGTCTTCGGGGGGGACGGCACGATTCTGCGCACGGCGCGCGCGGCGGCGCCCCAGGGCATTCCGATCCTGGGGGTCAACCTCGGGGCATTCGGGTTTCTGGCGGAGGTGGACGGCCCGGAACTGGAGCGCGCGCTGCACCGCCTGCTCGAGGGCGACTACCAGCTGGACGAGCGCATGATGCTCCGGGCGCGGGTGGAGCAATCGGGTCGGGCGGCCCAGGAGTTCCTGGCGCTCAACGACATCGTGGTGACCAAGAGCGGCTACGCGCGGATCCTCAAAGTGCGCACCGCCGTCAACGGCGAGCACCTGGCCACCCACCTCGCGGATGGGATGATCGTCGCGACGCCCACCGGGTCGACCGCCTACTCACTGTCCGCGGGCGGCCCGATCGTCCACCCCGCGGTCGACGTGATCGTGCTGACGCCCATCTGCGCGCACACGCTCAATGCCCGGGCCGTGGTGGTCTCCGGCGCCGATACGGTGACGATCCGGACGGAGCCGATCGGCTCCCCCTCTCCGCCGTCGATCTTGACCGTCGACGGGCAGGAGGGGTTCCCGCTGCAGGGCGGGGACGATGTGCGGGTGGAGCGCTCGCCCCACCGGACGCGTCTGGTGCGGTTGGGCCGCGGTGGTTTCTACAGCATCCTCCGCGCGAAGCTGACGTGGGGCGAACGGTAGGAGGGATGCCGAGATGACGCCGCCGGGGATGCCGCAGGGGCCGAAGTACGTCTTCGTCACCGGGGGCGTCGCGTCCGCCCTCGGCAAAGGGATCACGTCCGCGTCGCTGGGGCGCCTCCTGCGGAACCGCGGGTGGCGGGTGACGCTCCTGAAGTTCGATCCCTACGTCAACGTCGACGCCGGCACGATGAACCCGTTCCAGCACGGGGAGGTCTTCGTCACCGACGACGGGGCGGAGACGGACATGGACCTCGGCCACTACGAGCGCTTCATCGATCAGAACCTCACCCGGGACAACAACACCACCACCGGCAAGATCTACGCCGCCGTGATCGCCCGGGAGCGCCGGGGCGAGTACCTGGGCGGGACGGTCCAGGTCATCCCGCACGTCACCAACGAGATCCGGGATGAGATCACCCGGGTGGCGCGGACGCAGGGGGCCGACATCATGGTGGTCGAGGTCGGCGGGACGGTGGGCGACATCGAGAGCCTTCCGTTCCTCGAGGCCATCCGACAGTTCAAGTTCCACGTCGGGGAAGAGAACGTGATGTACATTCACGTGTCGCTGATTCCGTTCCTCCGGGGCGCCGGCGAGCTCAAGACGAAGCCCACGCAGCACAGCGTCAAGGAGCTCCGGGGGATCGGCATCCAGCCCGATGTCCTCGTCTGCCGCACGGAACGGCCGCTGTCCCGGAGCCTCCGGGAGAAGCTGTCGCTCTTTTGCGACGTCCCGCCGGAGGCCGTGATCCAATCGGTCGACGCCCAGAGCATCTACGAGGTCCCCCTGATCCTCGAAGACGAAGGGCTCCCCCGCATTGTCGAGCAGCGGCTGCGCCTCCCCGAGCGGGTCCCGGACCACGCCGAGTGGCGGGCGATGGTCGAACGCCTCCGGCATCCCACGTCCACGGTGCGGATCGTCCTCGTCGGCAAATATGTCGGGAACGAAGACTCGTACATCAGCATCGAGGAGGGCCTCCGCCACGGCGGCATCGCGGCCGGATCTCGGGTGGTCATCACCAAGCAGGATTCCGAGGAGCTCGAGGGGCTCGACGATTCCGGTGTCGCCGCGCGCCTGGCCGGGTACGACGGGGTCCTGATCTGCCCAGGGTTCGGCGCGCGGGGGGTGGAAGGGAAGGTCAAGGCCGCGCGCTTTGCGCGGGAGCGGCGGGTCCCGTTCTTCGGGGTCTGCTACGGGATGCAGTGGGCGGTCGTGGAGTTCGCGCGGCACGTCTGCGGCCTCGACGGCGCCAACACCACGGAGGTGGATCCGCGCACCCCGCATCCGGTCATCGACCTGCTCCCGGAGCAGAAGGCGGTCACGGACAAGGGCGGGACGATGCGGCTGGGGCTGTACCCCTGCCGGCTCACGCCCGGCTCGCTGGCCGGGAACGCCTACGGCGTCCCCGATGTCGAGGAACGGCACCGGCACCGGTTCGAGGTGAACAACGACTACCTCCCGATTCTGACGTCTCACGGCATGCGGGTCACCGGACTGTATCCGGGCCGGCAGCTCGTGGAGATCATCGAATTGTCCGATCACCCCTGGTTTGTCGGGACGCAGTTCCACGGGGAATACCGGTCGCGCCCCAACCGTCCTCATCCGCTCTACCGCGAGTTCATCGCCGCGGCGCTCCGTCAGACGCAGCACCCCGCCACGCACCTCCCACAGGAGCCATTTACGCCCGCGGCGAACAGGTAACCGCGGCAAGGAGGGCACCCCATGGCAGCGGTCATCTACGTGAACGGCCGCTTCGTCGGGAAAGACGAGGCGATGGTCTCGGTGTTCGACCACGGATTCCTCTACGGGGACGGCGTCTTCGAAGGCATCCGCGTCTATCACGGCCGGATCTTCAAGCTGGACGCCCATGTCGACCGGCTCTTCGAGTCCGCGCAAACCCTGGGCATCCGCATCCCGCTCAGCAAAGAGGAGATGACGCGGACGATCCTCGAGACGGTGCGCCGCACCGAGCTCCAGAACGCGTACGTGCGCCCGGTGGTGTCCCGGGGCGTGGGGGACCTGGGGATCGACCCGCGCAAGTGCCCCCGCGCGAACGTGGTCGTCATCGTGGACTCGATCCAGATGTATTCCGAGGAGGCGTACCGGAAGGGGCTGCGGATGGTCACCACGTCCACCCGGCAGCGGCCGGTCGACGTGCTGAACCCCCGCATCAAGACCTGCAACTACCTCAACAACATCATGGCCCGGATGGAAGCCAACCTGATGGGAGTCGATGAGGGCCTGATGCTCACCACCCAGGGATACGTCGCCGAGTGCACCGCGGACAACGTCTTCATCGTCAAGGGCGGCCGCGTGCTGACGCCGCCGGCCTATCTCGGCATCCTGCAGGGCATCACGCGGCAGACGGTGCTGGAGTTGTGCGGGACCCTCGGCCTCCCGGCCTCCGAGCAGGTCCTGACCCTGCACGACATGTACACGGCCGATGAGTGCTTTCTGACCGGGACCGGGGCCGAACTGGGCCCGGTCGTCCAGATCGACGGACGCACCATCGCCGCCGGCCACCCGGGGCCCGTCACCCTGCGCATCCTCGCCGCGTTCCGGGACCTGGCCGCGCGCGAAGGCACACCCGTCTACGCGGCGGCCGGCGCGCCCGCCAAGGCGTGACCCGCGTCCATCGTGCCGACGGCGTGAGCCAGGACGCCCCAGAACCAAGGTAGGCGTGGAGTGGAGCAAAGGTAGCCGGCCGATCAGGCGCGTCCTCGTCATCGTCCTCGACAGCTGCGGCGTCGGCGCGCTGCCGGACGCGGCGGAGTTCGGCGATGCCGGGGCGAGCACGCTCCCCCACACGGCGGCGGCCTGCGGCGGACTGCGGCTTCCCGGCATGGGCCGTCTCGGGCTGGGCCGGATCGTTCCACTCGAAGGCGTTCCGCCGGACCCGGCGCCGGCCGGCGCCTTCGGGAAAATGGCCGAAACCTCCCGCGGGAAAGACAGCACGACCGGGCACTGGGAGCTCATGGGGCTCGTCCTCGACCGGCCCTTTCCCACCTACCCGCGCGGGTTCCCGCCCGAGGTGATCGGGCCGTTCGAGGCGCGGATCGGCCGCCGGGTGTTGGGCAACCGGCCCGCCTCCGGCACGGAGATCATCAAGGACCTGGGCGAGGAGCACCTGCGCACCGGCCGCCCGATCGTCTACACATCCGCGGACAGCGTCTTCCAGATCGCCGCGCACGAGGAGCGCATTCCGGTCGACGAGCTGTACCGGTACTGCCTGATCGCCCGCGAGATCCTCACCGGGCCGCACGCCGTGGGCCGGGTGATCGCCCGGCCGTTTCTCGGTCCCCCGGGTCGGTTCGTGCGGACCGACCGCCGGCGGGACTTTTCGCTGCCGCCCCCGCGGCCCACGGTGCTGGACCGGCTCCACGCCGCCGGGGTGCCGGTGCTGGCGGTCGGCAAGATCGGCGACCTCTTCGCGGGCCGGGGGATCACGGAAGCCATCCATACCCACAACGACATGGACGGCATGGCCCAGACCCTTCGGGCGATGGGGCGCCTGCCGGCGGGGCTCATCTTCACGAACCTGGTGGACCTCGATACGCTCTTCGGGCACCGCAACAACCCGCGCGGGTACGGCGACGACCTCGAGCAGATCGACCGGGAGATGGCGAAGGTGGTCGCCGGGCTCGGCCCGGAGGACCTGCTGATCATCACGGCGGATCACGGAAACGACCCCACCACGTCCAGCACGGACCACAGCCGGGAGTACGTGCCGCTCCTGGTGGCCGGCCTCCGGGTCCGCGGCGGGAGGGATCTGGGGACCCGCCGGACATTTGCCGATGTCGGCGCCACCGTGGCCGAGGCGATGGGGGTGCCGCTCCCCGAGGTCGGGACGAGCGTGCTCCGCGAGGTGTGGGCGGAATGACGGAACGGGCGCGGATCGAAGAGGCGGTCGCGGCCGTCCGGCGCCGGACGGCCGCGGCGCCCGAGGTCGGGGTGATCCTCGGGAGCGGCCTCGGCGCGCTGGCCGACGAGGCGGAGGCTGAGGCGGCGCTGGCGTATGGGGAGATCCCGCATTTCCCGGTCTCGACCGCCGCCGGCCACCGCGGCCGGCTCGTGCTCGGGCGCCTCGAGGGCCGGCAGGTCGCCCTGATGCAGGGGCGCGTCCACGTCTACGAAGGGTACACGGCGGCGCAGGTGGCCTTTCCGGTGCGGGTGCTGGCCGCGCTCGGCGCGAGGACGCTGATCGTCACCAACGCCGCGGGGGGCATCAGCCGCGATTTCCAGGCGGGGGATCTCATGATCATCCGGGACCACATCAATTTCTCCGGGACCAACCCGCTGATCGGGCCCAACGAGGACGCCCTCGGGCCGCGCTTTCCCGACATGTCCCGCGCCTACGACCCGCAGCTGGCGGTCCTCGCGGTCACGGTGGCGCGCGCCGCCGGCGTCCCCGTCCGCCAGGGCGTCTACGTCGGGGTCAGCGGCCCGTCCTACGAGACCCCCGCCGAACTGGAAATGATGGCGCGATGGGGCGCGGACGCGGTCGGCATGTCGACCGTGCCGGAGGTCATCGCGGCCAGGCACGCCGGGGTGCGGGTCCTCGGGTTGTCGGCGATCACCAACGTGGTGACCGCGCCGGAGCCGCCCACCCACGAGGCGGTGCTCCAGGCCGCCCGGGCGCTCGAGCCCAGGTTTGTCCGGTTCGTGCGGGGAATCCTCAGGGCCCTCGCCGGCTGATGGCGTATGCGCGCCTACGACCTGATCCAGAAGAAGCGCAACGGCGGCGAGCTCCTGGAGGCGGAGGTCCGGTGGCTCGTCGCGGGGTTCGTGCATGGGGAGATTCCCGATGCCCAGATGGCCGCGTTCCTCATGGCCGTCTACTTCCGGGGCATGAGCGCGGCGGAGACCGCCGCGTTGACCAAGGTCATGGTCGAGAGCGGGGAGACCCTCGACCTGCGCGGAATCCGCGGGCGGACCGTGGACAAGCACAGCACCGGCGGGGTGGGGGACAAGACCTCGCTTGTGCTGGTGCCCCTGGCCGCCAGCTGCGGCGTCCGGGTGGCCAAGCTCTCCGGCCGCGGGCTCGGCCACACGGGCGGCACGCTCGATAAATTGGAATCGATCCCGGGGTTCCGGGTCCAGCTGACCCCCGCCGAACTGATCGACCAGGTGAACCGCGTCGGGTGCGCCATCGCCGGCCAGTCCGCGCGTCTCGTCCCGGCGGACAAGCGGCTCTATGCGCTGCGCGATAGCACGGCGACGGTGGACAGCATCCCGCTGATCGCCAGCTCCGTCATGAGCAAGAAGATCGCCGCGGGGAGCGAGGCGATCGTTCTCGACGTCAAGGCCGGCAGCGGCGCATTCATGAAGACGGCGGCGGCGGCGCGCGCCCTGGCCGAGGCGATGGTCGGGATCGGAGGGGCGGCGGGCCGCCGCACCGTGGCCGTGATCAGCGCGATGGACGAGCCGCTCGGACGGGCGGTCGGGAACGCGCTGGAAGTCGACGAGGCGATGCGGACACTGCGGGGGGACGGCCCGCCGGATCTCCAGGATCTGTGCCTGACCCTGGGGGCGCACATGGCCGTGCTCGCCGGCCTCGCCGACGGCCTGGCGTCGGGACGGCGGCTGCTCGCCGACCGGCTCGCCGGGGGCGAGGCGCTGCGAACGTTTCGCGAGATGGTCGTCGCCCAGGGCGGGGATCCCGGGGTGGTGGACCACCCCGAGCGGCTGCCGCGGGCGCCGATCCGGCATCCGGTCACCGCCGAGGCGGCCGGAACGGTGCTCGCCATCGACGCGGAGGCGATCGGCGCCGCGGCGATGGTGCTCGGCGCGGGACGCGAGCGGGCCGAGGATCAGATCGATCCGGGGGCGGGGCTCGTGATCGAGCGCAAGATCGGCGACGCGGTGCGGCCCGGGGACGCGCTGGCGGTCGTCCACACGAGCCGGGACGGCGCGGTGGAGGAGGGCCTCCGGTGGGTGCGGGCGGCGTACACGATTGGGCCGGGGGCGCCCGTGCGGGCGCCGGTCGTGTACGAGGTTGTCGGGGGGTGACTGGGATGTTCAAGCGGGTCGGGGTCGTGGGCAGCGGGCTGATGGGATCGGGCATCGCCGAGGTGTGCGCGCGCGCCGGCTACCAGGTCGTGGTCCGGGAAGTGAGCGAGGAGCTCCTGCGGGCCGGGCTGGCGCGGATCGACGGGTCCATGGAGCGGGGTGTGGGCCGCGGAAAGCTGTCCGCCGCGGACCGCGACGCCGCCCGCGCGCGCATCCGGGGCACCACCGTGCTCGGCGACCTGGCCGGGAGCGAGATCATCCTCGAGGCGATCATCGAGAAGATGGACGACAAGAAGCGGCTCTACGCGGAACTCGATACGCTCTGTCCGCCGGAGACGATCTTTGCGAGCAACACGAGCTCCCTCTCGATCACCGAGATGGCCTCGGCGACCGGGCGGCCGGAGCGGTTCCTGGGGCTGCACTTCTTCAACCCGGTCCCGGTGATGAAGCCCGTCGAGATGGTCCGGGGGCTGCGCACGGCCGATGAGACGCTGGCCCGGTGCCGGGCGTTCTGCGAGACGCTCGGGAAGACCGTGGTGGCCTGCAAAGACTACCCGGGATTCATCGTCAATCTGCTCCTGGTGCCCTACCTCCTGGATGCGGTGCGCGCCCTGGAACTCGGCGTGGCGAGCAAGGAGGACATCGACGAGGCGATCCGGCTGGGGCTGAACCACCCCATGGGGCCCCTGACCCTGCTGGATTTCGTCGGGGTCGACACGACCTATTACATCGCCGAGGCGATGTTCGCGGAGTTCAAGGACCCCCGGTACGCCGCCCCGCCCCTGTTGCGCAAGATGGTGCTCGCCGGCCACCACGGCCGGAAGACGGGGAGGGGGTTCTACGACTACTCGAAGAAGTAGGGTGGGGCCCGGAGGGAGGGACCGTGCTCCGGGAACACCTCAAACGACGAGCGTGGCGCGCGTCACGTCGAGCGGATGATCGATCAGTGGCTCCACCCGTTCGAGGAAGCGCACCGTATGCGGCAGGTCCGCGTGCGTGTCGAACGCGGCCTCGTTCCTCCAGCGCGAATGGATGTAGAAGAGCCTCGGATCCCGGGTCGAGCGAAACACGTGATAGCTCAGACAGCCCGATTCCTCGCGCGTTGGACCCGCGACGTCGCGGATCGCCTCCTCGACCCCCTGCTCTCCACCTGCGCGCGCGTGAAATCGCGCAAAGATGAACAGTTCCATCCCGTCTCCTTGTTGAGGAACCATCAGAGGGGTCGCGTTCCGCACATTGACAGAAAATGACCGGCCTCTGATGCGTTCACCACGAGTTTGCCACGATCGCGTCCCGCCTGATCTTCAGTATACACGATACACGCAGAGGACCCGAGGATCGGCTCATGAGATGGGCTTCCCGTCGAAATTTCTTCGCTGGACCATCTCTGCGCGGTGCGCCCGCAGGAAGCGTCCGCATCTTGCACGAAGATCGAGCCTGAGGTGGTCGGGTGGAATTTGAACTGAGCGAGGAGCATCGCCTCGTCCAGCGCACGGTCCGCGATTGGGCAACCGCTCGGCTCCTGCCCCTGGCCGCCGAGATGGACCGGTCCTCCCGGTACCCCCCCGAGTTGATCCGCGAACTGGGGGACCTGGGGCTGATGGGCGTCTTCATCCCGGAGGAGTACGGCGGTGGCGGGATGGACACCATTTCCTACTGCATCATCATGGAGGAGATCGCGCGCGCGGAAGCGGCGATTTCCGCGGTGCTGTCCGTCAACAACTCGCTGGTCTGCTACCCGATCTTTGCGTTCGGCGACGACCGTCAAAAGCGGCACTATCTCCCCGATCTTGCGCGAGGCCGGAGGATCGGATGCTACTGTCTGACCGAGCCGACGGCCGGCTCGGACGCCGGGTCGCTCGCGGCGACCGCGCGGGATGCCGGAGATCACTGGGTCCTCAACGGGACCAAGATCTTCGTCACGAACGGGGTGGAGGCCAACGTTCTGATCGTCTACGCGCGCACCGAGGCCGATCCCGGGAGCCGGGGGATCAGCGCGCTCATCGCCGAAAAGGGAGACCCGGGGCTCTCGGTCGGCAAGGTGGAACACAAGCTCGGCATCCGCGCCAGCAGCACCTGCGAGATCGTGCTCGACGAGTGCCGGATCCCCAAGGACCGGCTGCTCGGGCAGCGGGGCAAGGGCTTCCACGTCGCCCTGGCGACGCTCGATGGAGGGCGGATCGGGATCGCCGCCCAGGCCCTCGGCATCGCGCGCGCGGCCATGGAAGACGCGACCGCCTACGCGAAGGAGCGCAGGCAGTTCGGCCGGCCGATCGCCGCCTTCCAGGCGACCCAGTGGAAGATCGCCGACATGGCGACCCGGATCCAGGCCGGCCGCCTGTTGGCCTACCGCGCGGCATGGCTGCGGGACCAGGGGCGGCGCCATACGCGCGAGGCGTCCATGGCCAAGCTCTTCGCGTCTGAGACGGCGATGTGGGCGGCGACGCAGGCGGTGCAGATCTTCGGCGGTTATGGGTACATACAGGAGTATCCGGTCGAGCGCCACTTCCGCGACGCCAAGATCACCGAGATCTACGAGGGGACGTCCGAGGTCCAGCGAATGGTGATCGCGCGCCAGATCATGGGCGCGTCGTAGCCGAGCCGGTCCGGGCATCCCGCCCGGAGGAATCCCTAGACAACAGAGGAGCGTCCCAATGGATGTGGCGGTCTGCGTCAAGCACGTGCCGGACACCGAGGCGGCGATTCGGATCCGGGCGGATGGGCACGGGATCGACGAGAGCGGGCTCCCATTCGTGATGAACTACTACGATGAGCACGGGGTCGAGGAGGCGTTGCGGATCAAGGAGCGCCTCGGGGGGACGGTCACGCTCCTGACCGCCGGTCCCGTCCGGGCGGCCCTGGCCCTGCGCTCCGGCCTGGCGATGGGAGCCGACGCGGCGGTGCACGTCGAGGATCCGGCCCTCGAGGGCGCCGATCACCTCGGCGTGGCCAAGGCGCTCGCGGCCGCGATCAGCGCGCAGCACTACGACCTCATCCTCTGCGGGAAGCTGGCGACCGACGACAACGCGGCCATCGTGGGTCCGGCCCTCGCCGAGTTCCTCGGGCTCCCGCAGGCGACCGCGGTGACGAAGCTGGAGCTGGGCGACGGAGCCGCGACCGTGCACCGCGAGGTGGAAGGCGCGATCGAGGTGCTGCGGGTGGCGCTTCCGGCCGTAATCACGGTCGAGCGGAGCATCAACGAGCCGCGGTACCCGTCGCTGCCAGGCATCATGAAAGCTAAGCGCACGCCGCTGACCACGAAGACGCTGGGCGACCTCGGGCTGCCGCCCGGCGAGGTGGGGATGGCCGCGGCCCGGGTGGAGGTCCTCGACCTGAGCCCGCCCCCGCAGCGCCGGGCAGGCCGGATCCTCCAGGGGGAGCCCCCGGAGATGGTCAAGGAACTGGTGCGGCTCCTCCACGAGGAAGCCAAGGTCCTCTAAGAGGAACACAAGGAGCCGGGATGAGCAGCGACATCTGGGTGCTGGCCGAGTACGCCGGGGGGCGTCCCCGCAAGATCACTTATGAACTGCTCGGGAAGGCCTCCACCCTGGCGCAGGAGGCGGGGGGCCAGGTGGTGGCTCTGGCGCTCGGCTCAGGGATCGCGGACGCCGCCCAAGACCTGGCCGCACACGGCGCGGAAGTCGTCCGGGTGGCCGATGATCCGCTCCTCGCCCAGTACACGACGGACGCCTACGCCGCCGTCATCGAGCCGGTGCTCTCGGTGGAGGAGCCGTTCCTCCTGATGATCGGCAGCACCGCGATGGGTAGGGATTTGGCCCCTCGGCTGGCCGCCCGGCTCGGGGCCGGCATCGTCACGGATTGCGCTGCGGTCGAGGTCGCGGACGGCGCGGTGGTGGCGACCCGGCCGGTGATGACGCGAAAGGCCATCGCCCGGGTGGCGTTTCGGGGAGACGGGATCCGCATCGCGGTCGTGCTGCCCAATATCTTCGCGCCCCCTCGGCCGGACCCGTCGCGCGCGGCCGAGGTCCTGCCGATCTCGGTCACGCTCGACCCAGCGGCGATCCGCACCCAGGTGCTCGAGGTGAAGGCGATCGCTCGGGAGACGCTGCCGCTCACCGAGGCGGACATCATTGTGTCGGGGGGCCGGGGGCTCCGGGGGCCGGAGCACTTTGGGCTCCTCAAGGAACTGGCTCAGGCGCTCGGCGCCGCGGTGGGGTCCAGCCGCCCCCCGGTCGACTCCGGGTGGGTCCCACACGACTACGAGATCGGTCAGACCGGCAAGACCGTCAACCCCCAGCTCTACATCGCCTGCGGGATCTCGGGCGCGCCCCAGCACCTCGCCGGGATGTCGGGGTCCCGCACCATCGTCGCCATCAACAAGGACCCGCAGGCGCCCATTTTTTCGATCGCCTCGTATGGGGTGGTCGGGGACCTGTTCGTGGTCGTCCCCCTCCTGGCCGAGGAGGTCCGCAGGCTGCGAGGAGCGTCTCATGGATGAGGCCGAGCGGAAGCGCATCGCCGCGGCGCGGAAGCGGTGGGAGGAGACCACCCTGCGCCAGGCCCTGGCGCGTCAGCCCGAGCGGGCGGAGCGGTTCACGACCCTCTCGGACCTCGAGGTCTTCCGCCTCTACGGCCCCGACGACATCGCCGGCCTCGACGCCGGGCGGGACCTTGGGCTGCCCGGCGAGTACCCGCTGACCCGCGGGATCCACCCGACGATGTACCGGGGCCGGCTGTGGACGATGCGGATGTTTGCGGGGTTCGGCACGGCCGAGGACGCCAACGCGCGGTTCCACTATCTGCTCGGCCAGGGCGTCACCGGGCTCTCGGTCGCCTTCGACATGCCGACCCTGATGGGCTACGATTCGGATTCCCCCCGGTCGGCCGGCGAGGTCGGCCGGGAAGGGGTGGCGATCGACAGCGTGGAGGATATGGCGCTCCTGCTGCGCGACGTCCCGCTCGACCGGGTGACGACGTCGATGACCATCAACGCGCCGGCCAACGTGCTCCTGGCGCTCTACGTCGCGGTCGCCGAGTCGCGGGGGATCAGCCCCGCCGCGATTGGCGGAACGATCCAGAACGACATGCTCAAGGAGTTCATCGCCCAGAAGGAGTGGATCGTTCCCCCGCGGGCGAGCATGAAGCTGATCCAGGACATCCTCGTCTACGCGACCCGCGATGTGCCGCGGTGGAACACCATCAGCATCAGCGGCTACCACATCCGGGAGGCGGGAGCGACGGCGGTCCAGGAACTGGCGTTCACGCTGGCGGACGGGATCGCCTACGTGGAGGCGGGCCGCGAGGCGGGCCTGGAGGTCGACGCGTTTGCCCCGCGGCTGTCGTTCTTCTTCGACGTGCACAACGATTTCTTTGAGGAGATCGCCAAGTTCCGGGCGGCGCGGCGGATGTGGGCGCGGATCATGCGGGAGCGGTTTGGGGCCAAGGACCCGCGGTCCTGGATGCTGCGGACCCACGCCCAGACCGCCGGGGTCAGCCTGACCGCCCAGCAGCCGCTCAACAACGTGGTCCGGACGACCCTCCAGGCGCTCGCCGCGGTGCTGGGCGGGTGTCAGTCGCTTCACACCAACTCGATGGACGAGACCTACGCGCTGCCCACCGAGGAGGCCGTGACGCTGGCGCTGCGGACCCAGCAGGTCATCGCCCACGAGAGCGGGGTGGCGGATACGGTCGATCCGCTGGGCGGCGCGTACTTCATCGAGGACCTCACCAACCGGATGGAGGTGGAGGCGGCCGCCATCATCGCCAGGATCGACGGCATGGGCGGGATGCTGGCGGCGATCGAGCGCGGGTATCCGATGCGGGAGATCGCGGAAGCCAGCTACCGGTATCAGCAGCAGCTGGAGCGGAAAGAGCGGATTGTCGTCGGGGTCAACGAGTACGTGACCGCGGAAGAACATCCCATCGCGCGTCTCAAGATCGATCCCGCCGTGGAACGTCGGCAGGTCGAGCGCCTCGCCCGCGTTCGCGCGACGCGCGATCAGGGAGCCGCACGCCGGGCCCTCGACGCGCTGCGCCGGGTGACGGACGAGGGCGGCAACACCATGCCGGCGATCGTCGACGCGGTGAAGGCCCGGGTGACGCTCGGCGAGATCTGCGACGTCTTCCGGGCGGTGTACGGGGAGTACCGCGAGTCGGCGATCCTCTGACCGGCAGCCTCTCTGGAGTGATTATGCTCTGTGAAACGATGCGACTCGTCTGCGGCGCACGAGTCGCGGGCCGAGCAATCCGAACAGCCCCGGGCCGAGTAGCGCCACAGTCCCCGGCTCGGGAACCTGCGCTGGGATCTCTGAGAATTGGATCGTGAAGCTGGCAAGGGCTCCCGTGCTCACTCCGCCAACCTCGCCTGTGTCCACGACACCGTCCACAGCCACGCCCACACGGGAGGCGGGGGTGAAGCTCACAGAGTCACCAGAAGGGTTGGTCGTATTTAGGGCGACAAGTCCGATTGAGCCCGAACAAGGAAAAGCACTGTCCAGGCATAAGATCGCACTCGCGCCGGCGCCGTAACCCCCCGTGCCGCTTTGGACGCTTTCCAGACTGGCATCTTCGATCAACGCCGCGCCGGAGATCGTCCTGACATCAAAAAAGATATCCGATGACGTTGCCCGTGGCGGGTCCCCTGCTGGTCGATCAGATGCCGCGGCCCACGGGCCACCGAATGTAAACCCGGGATTGCCCGGAGTGGCGAGGGGGGTCACAAGAACGCCGCTGCTGGGTACGGCGACTGCCCCACCCCGCGCACTGCTGCCATATTGGAAATCAGAGAATGATTTGTCGCCAATCGTACACGTCTGACCGATGTAGTGTTCCATTGTGTCGGGAACGCAGGGTGGGGGCGGGGGCAGTGCCTCGCCGGTCGAGGGGGCCGCAAGCACATACCCGGCAACAGCGAGCATGATGAGTCCCCCCACGAACAGCGCCCGTTTCGCTGCCGCCGGAGACACGTGGGGTTGGATACCGCGGAAGAGAACTGCGACTACGACTCCCCGTCCCGAGTCACACACCATTTGTGCGCCCCTTGAAAGAGAGACTTACATCCCGCATTCACTCTAGCCCGGGGCGGTCGAGATAATATACCTCCAATTGAACGATTCGTCAGAATCATTTTGACGATCTTTCCAGGGGGTCGCGAATTTTGGTCCGAATCGAGCCGCTCCGCCCAAGATTCTGCGTCAGATTTCGGGAGGTGTGCGGCCCGCCAGGCGCATCCGGAAGAAGAGCTGCGCGCGATGATGGATGGTATGCTCGCGCGCATACCAGAGGGTGTGGTGGACCGTCTCGGGCCCCGACGGGGTCTCGAGGGTCCGGCCCAGGTCGCTCGGGGGAAACCCCTCGATAAACGCCCGGGTCGACGCGTGAACGGCATCCATGGCCTCGAGCAGCGACCCCACGGTAGGAAAGGTGGGTCCCACGTTCTTGGACAGTTCCGGGACTTCCGATTTCCAGAACCAGCCCTGGATCTTGCCGCTGGCGGTCCCCATCTGGCGCCCGAGGTTCTGGCGGATCAGGAAGTCCTCCCAGATGAAGATGTGCAGGATGAGGTCGTGGATCGTCGGGCGGCCGGGAGCGGGGCTGAGGGTCAGGTCGGCGTCGGAGAGCCTCCCGACCGCGTCGCGCAGTTGGGCGTTGACCTGCTTCCAGAAGGGCACGATGTCTGAGATCGCCGCTTCACCGCTCTGCCAGTGGACGGCCGGAGAGCGACTCATCACCTGCGGCCGGGGCCAGATCTGGGGCGGCTGGTGTCCAAGCATGCGGAGCCGTGTGTAGATCTGGGCGCGATGGTGCTGGTCGTGCTCGACGAGATGCCAGCAGATCCACCGCAGGGTGTTCTCCTCGCCCCACGTCGCCCGGCGCTTTAGGCACAGGTCGGCCGCATCCAGGCCGGTCAAGAACT
>VBAK01000165.1 GCA_005882275.1 Candidatus Segetimicrobium genomatis | reverse complement strand
GGAACGGCCCGCAGGTGGGGCTCAACCTGCTCCGCAACGAACTGGCCGGCCGGGCGGTGCCGCCCGCTCCGCTCGACGTGCTCGGGGCCGAGACGCAGGGGGCGATCGGGTACCTGATCCAGCAGGCCTTCGCCGAGGAGTTCCGCCGCCGCGGGATCGGCAAGGCGGTGGTCGCCATCGTGACCCGGGTGGTGGTCGACGGCCACGATCCGGCGCTGGATCATCCGACGAAGTTTGTCGGCCTGGGGTATCCGGCCGCGGAGGCGGCGCGGCTGGCGCGGGAGCGGGGATGGAACGTCGCCGAGGATGCGGGGTCGTGGCGGCGCGTGGTCCCGTCGCCCCGGCCGCTGGGGATCGTGGAACTGCGCGCGATCCGCGCCCTGGTCCACCGCGGGTTCGTCGTGGTCGCGGCGGGCGGGGGCGGGATCCCGGTGACGCGCAGCGCGGACGGATCCTTCCGCGGGGTGGAGGCGGTCGTCGACAAGGACCTGGTCGCCAGCCTCCTGGCGCGGGATCTCGGCGCGGAGCGGCTGGTCATCTCCACGTCGGTCCCGAAGGTCGCGTTGAATTACGGCACGCCGCAGCAGCGCGATCTGGATCTGCTGACGGTGGACGAGGCGAGGCGGCACCTGGACGCCGGGCAGTTTCCTCCCGGCAGCATGGGACCCAAGATCCGGGCCGCCGTCGAGTTTCTCGAGAACGGAGGCCGGGACGTCATCATCACGTCGCCGGAGTGGCTGGGCCGGGCCATGGATGGCCGGGCGGGCACCCGGATCGTCGGCCGGACCCCGTCGTGAGGAGGGAGCGTCGTGGATAAGGCAGCGCACAAGCCGATCGACGCGAGGAGTGGTCCAACGGTCGCCGGCGAGTTGCGGCTGGCCGATCGGATGGGCGTCCTCGGCACGGAGACCGCGTTCGAGGTGCTCGCGCGCGCGAAGGCCCTCGAGGCCGCCGGGCGCTCGATCATCCATCTGGAGATCGGCGAGCCCGACTTCGACACCCCGGAGCACATCAAGGAGGCCGCGGTCCGGGCGCTGCGGGACGGCTACACGCACTACACGCCCGCCGCCGGGCTGCTCGAGGCCCGCGAGGCCATCGCGGAGCATGTCGGGGCGCTGCGGGGGATCACCGTGGCGCCGGACGAAGTCGTCATCACCCCCGGCGCCAAGCCCATCATGTTCTTCCTGGTGCTGGCCCTGGTGAACCCCGGCGACGAGGTGATCTACCCCGACCCGGGCTTTCCGATTTACGAATCGGTGGCGCGGTTTGTGGGAGCCCGGCCGGTCCCGTGGGTGCTGCGCGAGGAACGGGAGTTTCGGGCCGACCCGGAGGAACTGCGCGCGCTCCTCACCCCGCGCACGAAACTGATCATCCTGAACTCCCCGCACAATCCCGCCGCCAGCGTCCTCTCACGCCGCGACATGGAGGCGGTGGCCGAGATCGTGCGGGGCCGGCCGGTCACCGTGCTCGCGGACGAGATCTACGGACGGATCCTCTACGACGGGACGTTCGCCAGCCTGGCCAGCATTCCGGAGGCGCGGGCGCAGACGGTGATCCTCGACGGCTTCAGCAAGACCTACGCGATGACCGGGTGGCGTCTCGGGTACGGCGTGATGCCGGCCGGCCTCGCCGCGCGCATCACGCAGCTGATGGTGAACTCCAACTCCTGCACCGCGGCGTTCACGCAGATGGCCGGGATCGCCGCCCTGCGGGGTCCCCAGGACGGCGTCGCGCGGATGGTCGCGGAGTTCCGCCGCCGCCGCGACGTCATCGTCGCCGGGCTCAACGCGCTGCCGGGCGTGACGTGCCTGCGTCCCCCGGGCGCGTTCTACGCGTTCCCGAACATCCGCACGATCGACCCGGACGCCGGGCGCTTGCAAGATTACCTCCTCCGCGAGGCGGGCGTGGCCGTGCTCGCCGGGACCGCCTTCGGCGCCCACGGGCAGGGATACCTGCGGCTGAGTTACGCCAACTCGATCGAGGCGATCACCGAGGCCCTCCGCCGGATGACCCAGGCCTTGGCCCGCTACGCGCCTCAGGCCAAAGCGTAGCGGCTCACGGCCCGGGCGAGACGCCGGGCGTTCGCGCCGGCGTCGTCCTGACGTTCGAGGGCGCGGCGGCCGGGACGTAGACGTAGGCCTCGAGGGTGCGGCCCTCGATCGTGTCGACCCTCACGACGATCCGCCGGTAGCGGTCGCCTTCGTAGGCGTCCAGGATCTCGAGCGCGCGCGCGTCGACCCCGTCGAGCACCTTCCCGGCCACGCGGGCGCCGTCTTCGGGGGAGATCACCGGATACCCGATCGAGGGATCATCTGCGCGGCGGTAGCCGAGGAGGACCGCCGGGCGCCCAAACAGCCGGTGGCCCAGGAGCCCCTGGACCACCGCGTCGTCTTTCAGCGTTCCGTAGACGAACAGCCGGGAAACCGTCACACCGCCCGGGCCCGTAGATGCAGCCACTTGCGGATGGCCTCGTGCGCCGCTTCCCACCCCTGGCGAAACGCTTCCTGCGCGACCGACCCGCTCTCTTCGCGCCCGCCGTGGCGCGGCGACCCGGCGCCCAGGCGGGTCTCCACCGTGGCGGTCATGTCTTCGACCCGCATCCGCTCCATCGCCGTGCGGAGCTCTTCCGGCGCGATGCTGCGGCCGATCTCGACCGGCAGGTGCTCGAGGCGGTGGATGAGCTCGAGGTGCCGCTGGACCGACTTCGCCTCGAGCGCGTCCACGGCGTCCTGGGTCGACTCGATGCGCCCTTTCGCGGGCCGCTCCCGGTACCCTTCGATGAAGTACGCGGGCGATTGATTGAGCGCTTCGCACAGCCGCATGAACGTCTCGAACTTCGGCAGGGCCTTGCCGCGCTCCCAGTCCCCCACCGCGACGCCGCTGCGCAGCCCGAGCCGCTTGGCCAGCTGCGCCTGGCTGATGCCCGCGGCCTGCCGGGCTTCATGGACCCGGCCGCCGAAGGCGCGCCGCAACTCCACTACCGGACGTTGTTCCATGCCCTCATTCTAGGTGACGTCTTCGCAAAGTGCAATCCCGCGACGGCCGCGCCGGGCTCGGGCGTGACTCCGCCGTCCATCAGAACAATCGCTCCTGCACGCGCGGTCGCTGAATCTGGCGGACCGCTTTGCGCGCGGCATCGAAGGTCAGCCCATCCGACGTCATCAGCCTATGGATCACCTTGCCGTCGTGCCCCGGGCGGAACCGGGCGCCCCGGGTGATCGTCGGCTCGCCGCATCCGCAGAGGCACGGCTCGCCCCGGCCATCGGGGCGCATCGCCGGCGAGTGCCGGCGGAGCCAGCGCTGCAGCTCCGATTCTTCCACGCGCCAGGCGCGGCCGACCCGCACGGCCGGGAGCGTCCCCCGCTGCAGCAGCCGGCGGATCGCCGCCGGCGAGACCCGCAGCAGCGCGGCGATCTCCTGGGGGGTGACAAACCGCCTGGTCATCGTGGCTCTGTTTGGCGGCCGGCGCGGCGTCGTCCTGCCCGTCTCGGCGCGGCGTCCCGGCGGGAAACCTCCGGGCCGGCGCGAATGCCTCCGGTATGCGCTACGCCCGCGTCATCCAGACGATCGACTGCCACGCGGCCGGGGAGCCGCTGCGGATCGTCACGGGCGGCCTCCCGCCGATCCCGGGCGAGACGATGCTCGCGCGCCGCCGCTGGATGCGCGGGCATCTCGACCAGGCGCGCCGTCTCTTGATGTGGGAGCCCCGGGGCCACCAGGACATGTACGGATGCGTCGTCACCCCGCCGGTCACCGCGGAGGCGCAGGCCGGCGTCCTCTTCATGCACAACGAGGGCTACAGCACCATGTGCGGGCACGGGATCATCGGCCTCGTCACCGTGCTGCTCGAGACCGGGCAGATCCCCCCGGCATCGCCGGAGACGCCGGTCACCCTCGACACCCCGGCGGGCGTGGTCCGGGCCAGGGCGCGCATCGTCGAGGGCCGCGTCCGCGACGTCACGCTGGCCAACGTACCGTCGTTTGCCTACCCGACCCGATCGCTGGATGTGCCGGGATGGGGCGAGATGGCCGCCACGGTGGGGTACGGCGGCGCGTTCTACGTTCTGGTGGATGCTCCCGCGGCGGGCCTGGGCGCCTCGCCCGGTCCTCTCCCGTCGCTGGTGACGGCGGGCGCGGCGATCAAGTCCGCGGCCTCCGCGGCGCTCGAGGTGGCGCACCCGCAGGAGCCCGAGATCCGGGAGCTCTACGGGGTGGTGCTGTCGTGGCCGGCCCAGCGGCCGGGCGCGAGCCGGACGAGCCTCACCGTCTTCGCGGACCGGCAGGTCGACCGGTCGCCGTGCGGCACCTGCACCTCGGCGTTGATGGCCGCCCTCTGGTCGGCGGGCCGGCTCGACCTGCACGAGCCGTTTGTGAACGAGAGCCTGGCCGGCACGCGCTTCACGGGGCGCCTGGTCGGAGAGACCACCGTCGGCCCGTACCGGGCGGCGCTTCCCGAGGTGACGGGGTCCGCGAGCATCACCGGCTTCCACACGTTTGTGCTGGATCCCGATGACCCGCTGCCGGAGGGATTTCTCCTGCGCTGACCTTCGAGCCCCGTCCGCCGGGCGGGCGGGTCCGCCGCGCGCCGCACAACGCGCGGTCACGGCCTCGGGCGTCCTCGTCAGTGCGACGAGGTCTTTTGCTGGTAGTCCCGGACCAATCTCGGATTCCGGTCGGCCGCGGTCACCAGCTCGTCGCGGGCGGCCGGCGGGAGCCCGGCGGCCGCCTCCCGGAGGGCGGCGACGTACTGCTCGTGCGATTGGAACGTGGTGTCCGCCAGGCCGGTGGCGACCACGCCGGCGCCGCCGATCTGATCCCCGCCGGCGGTGAGCGCAAACGACAGGCGCGCGCCGAGGTACGTCCCGAAGAAGAGCAGGGTGGTCTGCCTGCCGTCGCTCGTCATGAGGATCTGGCCGGCCCGGATGGGCCCGGCTTTGGTGGCCATCGTGAACGTCCCGCCGCCGGCCCGCTGGCTCATCCCGTTCGCGTAGGTATAACTCCCGTCCGTCAACGGGAGCCCGCCCAGGCTGCCCCGGAGCGCGCCCACGTAGGTGCGCTTGGTGCCCTCGTCCGTCAGCGTCAGTCCCGGGATGGCCAATGGAATGTCGAGGCTGTAGTAGAGGACGTACTCCGCCTGGCCGGAAGCGGTGGGCATCTGCTGCGGGATCCCGGCGGAGAGCCACGCCGCGGTCAGGAGACCGGCAAGCGCCGGCCGCCATCGTGCCCGGTATCGCATCACGAGCCTCCCCCCTTCCATTCCTCGGTTCGGCGATCCCTGCGCGCATCCCTGCGCTCCGGCCGTGGAATCGTCCGCGACCTCGCGCGGGCGACGGCGAGGGCGCGGGGCGGCCTTGTCACTCCGAAAGACGGAATCTATAATCGAGGCAAGGCTGGTGCGCGGCACCGCGCCGAGATGGCTGTGGGGGGAATGTCGCATGCCGTTCGTCGACAAGACCCTGCATTGCCTCGACTGTGGGAAGGAGTTTGTGTTCACCGCCGGCGAGCAGGAGTTCTACCAGAAGAAGGGGTTCACGAACGAGCCGCTGCGGTGCAAAGATTGCCGGGACGCGCGCAAGCGGTCCCGCGAGGGAACTCCCGGGCTGACGCGCGAGATGTTCGACGCCGTCTGCGCGAAGTGCGGGGCGAAGACCCAGGTGCCGTTTCGTCCCCGGGAGGATCGCCCCGTCTACTGCCAGGACTGCTTCCGCGAGATCCGCGCGCAGCCGCGCGTGGGCTGAGGTCCGGCCCCGCTTGTCCGCCATCATGGTTTGGCCCGCCGTGGGCCGCTCCGCCGCGCTCGCCGGGATCGTCGCGCTCGGCCTCGCCGCCTGCGGCCCCGCGGCCCTGCGCCCGCCGCTGCCGCCGCCGCCCCACCCCGGCGCGCGCGGCCCGTCGGTGGCCGCGATCGTGCGGACGGGCGCGCTGCGCGTGGCCTCGGATCTCTCCGATCCTCCTCTGGCGTTCCGAGAAGGCACGGCGCCCCGCGGCCTGGAGATCGATCTGGCCGAACTGCTGGCGGCCTCGCTGGGCGTGCGCCTGGAGGTGCGCGACACGCCCGGGGCCATCCTGCGCGGAGGATTTTCCGGGGCGGATCTCATGATGGGCGCGATGCGGAAGGAGGAGGTGCCGGGGCCGGCCTCCGAGTCCTACTACACGCTGAGTCAGGGCATACTCTGGGGGGGACGCGAGGCGCCGGTGCGCGACCATCCGCTGCGCAATGTCCGCGTGGCGGTGCAGGTGAAGAGCCCGGGGGAAACGCTGGCCGGGCAGATGGGCGCCGGCCCGATCCTCGCGGTGTACCTCCCCGCGGCGGCCCTGGCGGCCGTGTCCCGGGGAGAGGTCCAAGGCGCCGTGGCCGACCTGCCGGTGATCCTGGACTACGCACGGACCCATCGCGGCCTCACGGTGATGGCGGGACCGTGGGCGGAGGCGCCCCTGGTCGTGGGGGTGCGGCCCGATGGACCGGATCTCCTGGTGTTCGTCTCCGCCGCGATCCGCGAGCTCGAGCACACCGGAGGCCTGGCGCAACTGCGGCAGCGGTGGCACCTGTGAGCGCCCGCCGCGGGGCGCCCTGGAGGAGACGATGAATATCATCGTGGCCGGCCGAAACGTCGAGGTCAGCGAGGCCCTGCGGACCAGGGTGACGGAGAAAGTGGAGCGGCTCGCCCACCACTTCGAGCAGGTGCAGAAGGTCCAGGCGCTGCTGCGCGTCGAGCCGCATCCCGGCCGGAACCAGATCGTCGAGCTGACGCTCTGGGGAGACGGCGTCGTCCTCCGGGGTGAGGAAGCCGGCCAGGATATGTATGCTTCCATCGATCGGGTGGTCAACAAATTGGACCGGCAGATCAGAAAGTTTCGCAGCCGGGCCATCAAGCGGCGGCGCGTCCTGGCGGGGCGCCGGAAACAGCAGGCGGCGGCCGCCGCCGATGCGGCGCTGCGCGCGGGGCTCTTGTCCGGGGAGCCGCGGGACGGCGAATCGGTCCGCGCGCCCATCCAGATCCACCGCCGCAAGCGCTTCGAGATGAAGCCGACGACCCCCGAGGAGGCCGCCGTCCAGATGGAACTGCTCGGGCACGCGTTCTTCATGTTCCGCAACTCCGAGACACTCGAGATCAACGTCGTCTATCGGCGCGCCGACGGCGGCTACGGACTGATCGAGCCGGAAGACTGAGAGGCCGTGATGGGTGGGGGGGAGCAGCGGTCTCTGGCTCAGGACGCGGAGGGCGTGATCCGGCGTATCCGCGGGGTCTCGGCGACCCGGGTCGATCTCGGCGCGGACGGCCGGATCGAGCAGGTCCACGTGCTCGGGTCCGCCGATCGGACGGCCCGGGTCGTGGTGGGGGACGTGATCGCGGCCCTGGGCGCGGAATTGGGCGTCACCCTGGAGCCCTCCCAGGTCCGGGTCGCGCTGCTCCGCCCGGGGCAGACGCAGCCGGGACCCGCGCCCCTGGCCGCGCGGCTCAAGTACGTCGGGCTGACGATGACGACGCTCCGCGGCTCGCTCGAGGCCCGGGTGCAGGTGGAGCACGATGGGCTGATGTACGAAGGCGCGGTGGCCGGCTCCGGCGGCGCGGCCCAGGGGCTGGAGATCGTGGGCCAGGCGGCCCTCCGCGCGGTCGAGACCTACCTGCGCACCGACGCCGCGTTTCGCCTCGCGCTGGCCACCGTCGCCCCCCTCGGCCTGCACCGGGTCGCGATTGCCATCGTCACCTGGATGGGACCGGAGGAGGAGCTCCTCAGCGGCGCGGCCATCGTCCACGACGATCCCCGGGAGGCCGTGGTCCGGGCCGTGCTCGATGCGGTGAACCGGCCGGTGAGCTGGCTTGGGGCCCGCTGAGCGCGTCCGCCGTGCTGCGGCGGTCGCCTGCGCGGCCGCGCTCGCGGCGGCGGCCGGCCCCGTTCCGCCCCCCGGGATCGCCGGGGCGGCGCTCCCTTTGGTCCACTCCTCGCTTCGATCGGCCTTCGCGGCCCGGGGCGTCCCGGTGCTGATGTACCATCGGGTCGACCTGCGCCTGTCCGCACACGATCCGATCACGGTGCACCTCACCGTGATGGCGCCGGCGTTCGAGACGCAGCTCCGGCTGCTGCGCGACGCGGGGTACCGATCGATGACGCTCGACGCCCTGCGAACGGCCATCGACCGGCGGGCGCCGCTGCCGGCGCGGCGCATCGTCCTCACCTTCGATGACGGGTACGAGGACAACTACACCGTGGCGTTCCCGCTGCTCCGCCGGTACGGGTTCACCGGCACGTTCTTCGTGGTGACGTCCACGATCGGCACCCGGGATCACCTGACGGCCGCCCAGCTCCGCGAGATGGCCCGGGCCGGGATGGAAATCGAATCTCACGGCGTTCACCACATCGACTTCTCCCGCCTGCCGCCGGCGGAGGCGCGGAGCGAGCTCGCGCGCAGCCGCAAGACGATCGAAGCATGGACGGGGCGCCCCGTCGCCTACTTCGCGTATCCGGCGGGGCGGTCCAATGCCGGGCTCGAGCGGATCCTGGAAGACCTCGGCTACCGCGGCGCCGTCACGGAGCGGCCGGGGTTCGTGTCGCCGGGGAGCCTCCCATACCTCCTGGAGCGCGTCCGGATCGACCACGACGACACGGCCGAGTCCTTCGCCCGCAGGCTGGGCCTCCCGCCCCGGTAGCCCCCCGCGGCCGAACGCCTTGCCGGGTGGATTATAATGGAAAGGATGTTTGTCACAAGGCCGATCGAAGCGTGGAGTGGGGCAGAGGTAGGGAGTGGTCGATGCTGAAGTTGCTGCAGTCGTTCCTCGGCGACCCCAGCGAGCGGATCGTCAAACAGCTGGGCGACGCGCTGGTTCCACAGGTCAACGCGCTCGAGGGGGAGTTCGAAGGCCTGCCGGAGGCGGCCCTCCGCGGCAAGCTGGACGAGCTGCGGTCGCGCGCCCAGGGCGGAGAAGCGCTCGAGGCCCTGATGCCGGAAACGTTCGCGCTGGTGCGCGAGGCGAGCAAGCGGACCCTCGGCCAGCGCCACCACGACGTGCAGCTGATCGGCGGCGCGGTCCTCTTCAGCGGGAAGATCGCGGAGATGAAGACCGGCGAGGGCAAGACGCTGGTGGCGACGCTGCCGCTCGTGCTGAACGCCCTGGAGGGGCGCGGCGGGCACCTCGTCACCCCCAACGACTACCTCTCCCGCATGGGCGCGGGCTGGATGGGCCCCATCTACGCGCTGCTCGGGCTCCGCGTCGGCGTGATCACCCACGAGTTCGCCGGGATCTACGACCCGGCGTACGAGGATCCCACCCGCCGCGGCGACGACCGGCTCAACCACTTCCGGCCGGTGCCGCGCCGCGAGGCCTACCTCGCGGACATCACGTACGGGACGAACAACGAGTTCGGGTTCGATTACCTCCGGGACAACATGGTCATCCGCCCCGAGGACCTGGTCCAGCGCGAACTGCACTACGCCATCGTCGACGAGGTCGACTTCATCCTGATCGACGAGGCGCGCACGCCGCTGATCATCTCCGGCCAGGTGGAGCAGTCCGTGGAGGAGTACTACCGGTTCGCCAAGCTCATCGGCCGGCTCCAGGCCGAGCAGGACTACCATGTCGACGAGAAGCTCAGGACCGCCGTCCTGACCGAAGAGGGCATCACCACGATGGAGGGCCTGCTGGGGATCGACAACCTGACCGACCCGCAGCACATCGAGCTGATGCACCACGCGCAGCAGGCGCTGCGCGCCCACACGCTCTACCACCGCGACGTCGAGTACGTGGTCAAGGACGGCCAGGTGATCATCGTCGATGAGTTCACCGGGCGGCTCATGTTCGGCCGCCGCTACAGCGACGGTCTCCACCAGGCGATCGAGGCCAAGGAAGGGGTCCGGATCGAAAAAGAGAGCCAGACCCTGGCGACGATCACGTTCCAGAACTACTTCCGGATGTACCACAGGCTGGCCGGCATGACCGGGACGGCGAAGACCGAGGAGGCGGAGCTGACCCAGATCTACAACCTGCCGGTCGTCGGGATCCCGACCGACCGGCCGATGATCCGGCAAGATCTCGCCGACCTCATCTACAAGCACGAGAAGGCCAAGACCCAGGCGGTCGCCGCCGAGATCGAGGACTGGTACAAGCAGCGGCGCCCGGTGCTCGTCGGCACCCGGTCGATCGAGAAGAGCGAGGCCCTGTCGGCCCTGCTGCGCCGGCGCGGGGTCCCGCACCAGGTGCTGAACGCCAAGTACCACGAGAAGGAGGCGGAGATCATCGCCCAGGCCGGGCGCTCCGGGGCCGTGACGATCGCGACGAACATGGCCGGCCGCGGCGTCGACATCATCCTGGGGGGCAACCCGGCGGAGCCGGGCGACGCCGACAAGGTCAAGGCGCTGGGGGGCCTGCACATCATCGGCACCGAGCGGCACGAGGCCCGGCGGATCGACAATCAGCTGCGCGGCCGCGCCGGACGCCAGGGGGACCCGGGCTCGTCGCGGTTCTATGTGGCGCTGGACGACGAACTGATGCGGTTGTTCGCCGGCGAGCGGATCGCCTCGATCATGGAGCGGCTGGGGATCGAGGACGACGTGCCGATCGAGCATGCCATGGTGTCGCGCCAGATCGAGGGCGCGCAGAAGAAGGTGGAGTCCTACCACTTCGATATGCGCAAGCACATCCTCGAGTACGACGACGTCATGAACGTCCAGCGCAAGGTGATCTACGCCGAGCGCCGCAAGATCCTCACGGGCGAGAGCGTCCGCGAGAACATCCTGGATTTCATCGAGACCCTGGCAGGGGCGCTCGTCGATGGGTTCTGCTCGACCGAGGTGCGGCCGGAGGAATGGGACCTCGCCGGGCTGCTGGAGGAGGCGCGGTTCATCTTCCCGCTGCCTCCCGACGTCAGCCCCGAGGCGTTTGGGGGTCTGGACGCGGGCGAGGTCAGGGAGCGGCTGCTCTCCGCGGCGCTCGCCGCCTACGAGGCGAAGGTCCAGTCGGTGGGTCCGGAGACGATGCGCGAGGTGGAGCGGGTGGTCCTCCTCCAGACGCTGGACCGGAAGTGGATCGACCACCTCTACGCGATGGACGCCCTCCGGGAAGGCATCGGCCTCAGGGCGTACGGGCAGGCGAACCCCCTGATCGAGTACCAGAAGGAGGGCTACGCCCTCTTCGAGCAGTTGAAGCACGATGTGCTGGAGGAGACGGTCAAGTTCCTCTATCTGGTGCAGGTGCAGCAGGCCGGGCCGGTGCCGCTGCGGCCGGCCCGCCCGGCGTATCGGGTCGCCCGCCAGGACGGGGATGGAGATCGCGATCGTCCCCGGGCTCATCCGGCCGGGGCGCCGGCCCCGGTCCACGCGGGGAAAGTCGGCCGCAACGACCCGTGCCCGTGCGGCAGCGGAAAGAAGTACAAGAAGTGTCACGGCAAAGATGAGTGATGGTGTCGGGCGGGGGATTTGGGCCCCGCCGTGAGTGCGTAGCGCCCGCCGTCTCGTTCGAGCCGACACCCTCGAGGCCTCGAGGGCCGATCACCCCGTGGGGCCGGAAGATCTTCTCGCGGTGCTGCTCTCGGCCGCCGGCGTCATCCTGGCCTTTCCGCTGCCCGATCTCGGGTTCATCGCGTGGGTCGCCCTCGTCCCGCTGTTCCTCGTCGCCCACCGGCGCCCGCCCGGCGATGCGTTCCGGCTGGGATACCTCTGGGGCCTGGCCGCCTACGGGGGCGTCCTGTGGTGGATGACGGCGTTCGGCCTGGTGGTGTGGGCGCTCGCCGCCGCGTTCGCCGCGCTCGCTCCCGCCGCGGCGATGCTCGCGATCGCGTGGGTGGAGCGGGACCGCGACGGCCCGTTCATCGTGCTCTGGATCCCGCTCGTCTGGACCGCCGTCGAGTTTCTCCGCAGCCAGGGCGCGTTGGGCATCCCGTGGGCGCTGCTCGGCGCCACCCAGCATCGGGCGCCGCCGGTCATCCAGATCGCGTCGGTCGGCGGCGTCTACGCCGTGAGCTTTCTCGTGGCGCTCGTCAACGTGGCCCTGTACGTGATCCTGACGCGCCGGGCCGTGCTGGCGCCCGCGGCGGGCGCCGGGGTGGTGCTGGCGGCCGCGCTGCTGTACGGAGTAAACGTCCTCCGTCACCCGGTCCCGGCGACCTTCACGGCCGCCGTCGTGCAGCCGGGCGTCGCCGGCCGCGCGCAGGCGGGTCCCGGTTTCGACCGGCGGCGCTTCGAGGATCTCGGAGGGCTGACCCATCAGGCCGCCGCGCGGGGCGCGGCCCTGATCGTCTGGCCGGAGACCGCCTCGCCGGCCGACATCCTCGATCCTCGCGCCGCCGCCGCGATCCGGTCGTGGGTGCGCCGGGATCACGTCTCCCTGATCGCCAGCAGCCTGGAAGGGGGCCGCGCGAACTCCGCGTTCGCGTTTGGGCCGACGGGCGCGCTCCTGGGGCGGTACGATAAGGTGCGGCTCGTGCCGTTCGCCGAGTACGGGGAGCGCCCGGGACGGGCCCGCACCGTGCTGCGGACGCCGGAGGCCGCGATCGGCATCGCGATCTGTTACGAGAGCATCTTCCCCGACATCGCGCGGCAGTACGCCCGCAGGGGCGCGACCATGCTCGCGGTGCTCACCAACGACGCCTGGTTCGGCGGCCGCGCCGCCCCGGCCCAGCACGCGGCGCTCGCGCCGTTTCGGGCCGTGGAGGAACGCCGGTATCTCCTGCGGGCCGCGAACGAGGGGATCAGCGCGATCATCGACCCGCGGGGGCGCACGGTCGCCGGGCTCCGGTTGGGAGCGCGCGGGATCCTCACGGCGCGGGTGGCGCCGCTCTCCGGGCTCACCCCCTATGCCCGGTACGGCGACGTCTTTGGCTGGGCCGCCGTCCTCGCGACCGCGGCGCTCCTGCTGCCGCGGTCGCTCGGTTTCCTCGCCGAGGAGGCGGGGACCGGCGTGTTCCCGCGCCTCCTCGCCCAGTCGGCCCTCCCGTTCCTCGGCCTCGCGGCGGCCGAGCGGCTGCGCGGGCCGGCGCCGATCGGCGCCGGCCCGGTGGTCCTCCCGGCGGCGATCGTGGCGCTGCTCGCGGTCACCGCGCTCCTCAGCCTCGGGCATCCGGCCCGCGCCCTCGGGTTCCGGCTGCGGAGTTTTGTTCCCGCCGCCGCCGCCGGGCTGGCCGCGGTCGCAGCACTCACCCTGATCGCGCGGCACGCGTTCGCCGCGCACGGCCCGGCGCCGCCCCTGCTGACGCCGGTGCTCCAGGGGCCGCACGGGACCCGGTGGGCGGCGACCCTTGTGCGGGCGCTGGCGGTGGGCCTGGCGTTCGAATGGTGGCTCCGGGGCCTGGTCTTCGCCGCCGCGGCGGGGTGGCGCGGTGAGGTGGCGGCGGTCCTCTGGCCGGCGTTCCTCGGGATGGCGGCGGCATCCCTGCGCGGTCCCGAGGCGATGGCGTGGGGGCTGTGCGGCGGCGTGATCTTCGGGGCGATTCGCGCGCGGTGGGCGCAGATCCCCGCGCTGGCGGTGGCCCACGCCGCCGGGGCCATCCTCCTCGGTTTTTTGTTTTCGCCCTGGTGAATGCTATAATGGCGCTGGCCGCGGCCGCCCGGGGGCGGGCAGGGCCTACGGCGTGCGCCAGTACGTCCGGCCGGCGCTCGGGGAGCGTCCAGTTCGCCGGCATTCCCGGGCATCTTATCCTTGGAGAGCCTATGACTGCAGCGTGTCGACGGGAGGGCCATCGGTGACGGTCGACGAACTCCGGCGCACCCTCGGTGAGTATCGAGAGCGCGTGGAGAGCATCGGGAGGCACCTTTGACCTTCCCCGGCAGCAGGCCCGCCTCGCCGACCTCGAGCGGGAGATGCAGCAGCCGACCTTTTGGGAGCGTCAGGACGCCGCCCGCCGGACGTCCAGGGAGGTCGCGGCGCTCCGCTCGCGGATCGATGAGCTGAGCCGCCTCCGGCAGGAGGTGGCCGATCTGCAGGAACTCGCCGAGATGGCCGCGGGGGAAGGGGAGGGCGCCCTCGCCGATATCGAGCGGGAGGTCCGCGCCCTCGGCGGCACCCTGGATCGGCTCGAACTGGGCGCGCTCCTCGGCGGGGAGCACGACGCCGGCAATGCCATCTTCTCCGTCCACGCCGGCGCGGGCGGCACCGAATCCCAGGACTGGGTCGACATGCTGCTGCGCATGTACCTGAGGTGGGCGGAGGCCCGCGGCTACCGGACCGAGGTCGTCGACCTCTCGCCTGGGGAAGAGGCCGGGACGAAGAGCGTCACGGTGATTGTGTCGGGACCGAACGCCTACGGGTACCTCCGGGGCGAGCGCGGCGTGCACCGGCTGGTGCGGCTCTCGCCATTTGACGCCGCGCACCGGCGGCACACCTCGTTTGCGCTCGTGGATGTGATTCCGGAGGTCGAGGCGGCCGAGGTCCCGGTCAAGGAGGACGATCTGCGGATCGATACCTACCGCTCCGGCGGCGCCGGCGGGCAGAACGTGAACAAGGTGGAAACGGCGGTGCGCATTACCCACGTGCCCACCGGGATCGTCGTGCAGTGTCAGAACGAGCGCTCTCAGCACGCCAACAAGCTCACCGCGATGAAATTGCTCCAGGCGAGGCTCTACGAGCTGCAGCACGAGGAGCAGCAACAGAAGCTCTCCGTCCTGCGCGGGGAGCACCGCGACGCCGCCTGGGGCAATCAGATCCGATCGTACGTCCTCCATCCGTATACGCTGGTCAAAGACCATCGGACGGGCCTGGAGACCGGGAACATCCAAGCGGTGCTCGACGGCGGCCTCGATCCGTTCATCGACGCGTGGCTGCGCTCCGGGCAGCCGGGCGCCGCCGGCGCCCCACGCGCCGCCGAGACGCGCGGTCCGGGGCCCGCGGCGAGGTCGTGAGCATGCCGGCTGTCTCCGCGCGGAGGAAGGTGTGGCTGCTCGCGGTCGGGGCGCTCGCCGTCGCCGTGGGCGCCAATCTGGGGACCCCCGCCGTCGCGGGCGCCGCGTTGAAAGGGTATCTGCGCGCGCAGCTCCCCGGGAGCCGCGTCGAGGTGGACCTCGAGGCGTCGCCTCCGATCGCGCTGTGGTGGGGCCGCGCGGCGCTGGTGACCGTGGTGGCGCACCACGTCCAGATGGGGACGCTCGGGATGGAACGCTTCGACGCCACGTTCGACACGCTGCGGTTCGATCCCCAGGCGCTCTACGTGCACCGCACCCTGGTGATCCGGTCGTTGCGGAGCGGAAGCGCGCGCGCGACGGTGACCCAGGGAGATCTGACGCACGCCCTCGCGCGCTCGACGGCCATCCGGGTCGACTCCGTCGTGCTGCAGCCCGGCCGCGTGTGGGTGCGGGGCGCGGTCCGGGCGTTCGGCGCGGAGTTCCCCGCCGAAGGCCTCGGGCGGCTCGTCCTGAACGGGGAGACGGCCCTGGATCTCATCCTGGATTCCGTGGTGGTCGCCGGGGGAAGCCTGCCGGGGAGCGTGAACGGCGAGGCCATGACGATCCGATCCGCGATCGAGGTTCCCCCGCTGCCGTTCGGGTTTCGGCTCACCGGAGTGCGGATGGAGGACGGGAGGCTGGTGCTTGATGCCGGGACAGGGCCGGTCTAGCGGCGCGGCGGAGGACGGGCGGCGGTGAGCCTGCGGCGGCTCGTCCCCCGATATCCCGCGCTCGCCGTCTGCGTCGCGGCGGGGCTTGTGGCCGCGCTGGTGGTGCTGGCCCACCGCTACCACATCGAGCAGGTCAACCGCACCGTCGAGATTTCGGTGGACGGGGACGACTGGACCACCCTCGCCCGGCGCACCGGCATCGGCCGCGACAGCCTCTACGATGCGCTGTACCGGGCGGGGGCCAGGAGCGTCACGCTGTACGCCGTCTCGCTCAGGCGCCTCGCGGACGCGGGCCGGCTCACCGTGATGGCCGGGAGCGATGTCATCAACGCCGCCCGAACGGGACCGGTGGCCGGGCCGCTGGGCGACCTGCTGCGGGCCGGGCAGATCAGCCCGGGCAACACGTACGTGGTGGGCGCGCTTCCCGCGCTGGAGCGTGTGCGGGCCGGTCTCGCGGTGCAGCTGCTGCCCCATGCCGGGCAGGGGCGGACGACGTTGCGCACCGGCAGCGGGGCGGTGCTCGAGATCGCGGGCCGCGGGCAGGAGATCGAGGAGGCGCCGCTCGGGCTGCTGTCGGAGGACGCCGCCCAGATCCGCGCGCAGCGTCTGGCGATCGAGGCCCGCATCCGGAATTTTCGCGAGGTCGCGCCGGGCGGGCTGGAGGCGTTCTTTACCGGCCTCCGCAGCCTCGGGGAAGACCGGCTCACCCTGATCTTCGATGGTCCCCAGGTGTTGGGCTACGACCGGCTCATCCCCGACGTCGCCGAGCAGATCAAGAGCGCCGGGTTCGCGTTCGGGCAGATCGAGAGCTTCACCGCGCGGCGGCGGCAGCGGGGGGATCCGGAACTCGCCCTGCGCGCCAAGCCCGCCGTGCTGCGGGTCTTCAGCCTGACGCCCGAGGAACTCGCCGTCCTGAATCCGGATGACGCCCGGGACAAGTACGTGCTCGCGGCGCGAGAGCGCAACGTCCGCATCCTCTACGTGCGGCCGTTCCTGACCACGCCGGCCGGCGTGGACGAGGTTCAGGCCAACCTCGACTACGTGGCGTCCATCGCGGGCGATCTCCAGCAGGCGGGATACCGGATGGGGAAGGCGGTGCCGCTGCCGGACGTGACGATCCACCCGGTCTGGTTCCTGCTGATGGCCCTCGGGACGCTGGCCGCCTCGGCGATCGCGGCCGCCGAGGTGTTGCGGACCCTCGCCCGCCCGATCGCCGCCAGGTCTCCCTCCCGCCCGATCGCCCCCGGGCCGCTGTACGCCGGAGTGGGGGTGGGGGTCGTGCTCACCGTGATCGCCCTCGCGCTGCACAAGGTCACGCTGTGGAGCCAGTTCCTGGCCTTCCTCGCCGCCCTGGCATTTCCCACGCTGTCGCTGATGGGGTTCCTGGTGGAGACCGCCCCCGGCCGGGCCGGGTGGAGCGCCGCGGGCCGGCCGGGGCCTCCGGCGGGTTCGGGCGTCCCCAGGGGAGGCATCCGGCTGGCGGCGGAGAGCATCGGACGCCTGTGGGCCCTCTCGGGGGTGACCGCGCTCGGCGGCCTGATGGTCGCGGCCCTGCTCAGCCAGTGGGCATTCATGCTGGAGGTCCGGCAGTTTCTCGGGGTCAAGCTGGTCCACGTCCTGCCGATCGCCGTGCTCGGCCTGCTGCTCGTTGCGGTAGAGGCTCCGGCCGGCACCCTCTGGGCGCGCCTCCGGTCGTGGGGACGGCAGCCGCTGCTGCTCGAGTACGGCATCGCCGTGATCATCGTCGGGGTCGCGGTGGTGTTCGCGCTCGGACGGACCGGGAACACCGGGCTGCCCCTGCTCGGGCCGCTCGAGCTCCGGACCCGGGTCCTCATGTCCCATCTCGTGATCGCGCGCCCGCGCACGAAGGAGTTCTTGATCGGCGACCCCTTCATGGTGCTCGCGTTCGCGCTGATGGCGCTGGGCGCGCGGAAGTGGATCCTGCCGGTGGCGCTGGTCGGCGCGGTCGGTCAGGTCGGCCTGGTGAATTCGTTCTCGCACATTCACACGCCGCTCGTCTACGTGTTTCTCCGCACCATCTACGCCCTGGCCTTCGGCTCCGTGATCGGCGCGGGGCTCATCGGGATGGTACTCTGGACCCGCCGGTGGTGGTCCCCGGACGCGCGCGGTCCCGATGCCCCCGCGGACCGGGTGCCCCGAGCGGGCGGGAAGCCGCCTGCGGCCGACGCGCCGCGGACGGACCAGCCGGGGCCGCGGCGCGAAGAACGTCCTGCCGGGGTGCCGCCCAGGCGATGAGCCGGCTGCTCCTGTCCGGCTACTACGGGTTCAACAACCTGGGGGACGAAGCGGTGCTGGGAGCCACCGTGGATGCCCTTCGCGCGCGGAGTCCGCACGTCGACATCGCCGTGCTCTCGGCCAGCCCCGGAGCGACCGCGGGCGCCTACGGGGTCCGGGCGATCCCCCGCAGCCATCCCCGGGCCCTCGCGCAGGCGCTGCGGCGATGCGATCTCTGCCTGTCCGGGGGCGGAAGCCTGTTCCAGGATGTCACGTCCTGGCGCAGCCCCTGGTACTACCTCGCGGTGCTCGCGCTGGCCCAGCGCCTCGGCCGGAGGACGGCGCTCTACGCGCAGGGGATCGGGCCGCTGCGCGGGCGGCTGGCGCGGTCGGCCGTCCGCCGGGTGTTGAACGCCGTCGACCTCATCACGCTGCGGGACCGGGAGTCCCTCACCACCCTGGCCGCGTTGGGCGTCGACCGGCCGCCCGTCGCGCTCGCCGCCGACCCCGCGCTGCTCCTCACCCCGGAATGGTCACCCACCGTAGCGGCCGAGCAGGCCCGGTGGGGAGGTGGAGTCCACTTCGGGCTCGCCGTCCGGGCATGGAATCACGAGCGCTGGCTCGGCACGGTCTCCGCGGCCGCCCGGCTTGCGGCGGAGCGGTGCCGAGCCCGCTGGGTCTGTCTGCCGATGCACCCGCCGCGGGATCTGGCGGTGGCCGAGCGCCTGGCCGCGGAGATCGGGCCGGCGGCCGGTCCGGTCCGGACCCCGCTGCGTCCGCGCGAGATGCTGGCGCTCTTTGGCGCCCTCGGCCTCGTGGTTGGCATGCGTCTCCACGCGCTCATCTTCGCCGCGATCCACGGCGTGCCGATGATCTCGCTGGCGTATGATCCGAAGGTCAGCGCGTTTGCCCGCGAACTGGGCGAGCCCGCGCTCGACGTCGGCGCCCTCTCGGTCGAATCGCTCGCCGGGGTGATCGAGGAGACGGCGGGCGGTCTCGCCGGACGCCGCGCGCGTCTCCTCGCCGCCGTGGCCCCGCTTCGAGCCCGCGCCGCCCTGGCCCCTTGGCTCGTGGCCGGGCTCGCGGCATGACCCGGGTCGACGTGCTCGGTGTGGGCGTCGATCCCGTCGACCTCGACGGGGCGGTCGCGGCGGCCGCCGGCCTGGCCGGTGATCCCGGCCCCCACCTCGTGGTGACCGCCAATGTCGAACTGATCATGCGGGCGCGGGGCGACCCCGACCTTCGGGAGATCCTCCACCGGGCCGCGCTGGTCGTCCCCGACGGGATCGGCGTGGTCTGGGGCGCCCGCCAGCTGGGGCGGCACATGCCGGGCCGCGTTGCCGGGATCGACCTCGCGGACCGGCTGTGCGGAGAGGGAGCGAAGCGCGGATGGCGGGTCTTCTTGCTGGGCGGACCGCCGGGCGTCGCCGAGCAGGCGGCCGTGCGCCTCTGCAGCCTCCATCCCGGCATCGTGATCGCGGGGACGGCGCACGGATTCTTCGGGCTCGGGGAGGAGCCGCCCGTGCTGGAGGCCATTCGCGCGGCCGCGCCCACGCTGCTGCTGGCGGGGTTGGGAAGCCCCAGGCAGGAGCGCTGGCTCGATCGTCATCTCGCCTCCCTGGCGGTGCCGGTGGCGATCGGGGTGGGCGGATCGCTGGACGTCTGGGCGGGGAGGGTGGCCCGGGCTCCGCGCGTCGTGCAGACGCTGGGGTTGGAGTGGTGCTACCGGCTCATCCGCCAGCCCCGCCGTTTCGGCCGGCAGCTCGCGATCCCGCAGTTTATCGCAACTATCTGGCAAGAACGATGGCGCAACGGCGCGCGTTGACGGCAGGCGGGTGTCAGGAGGAGTTCCCCTCGGGATCATGGAATAGGGGCGGGCACCCGGCCGGATCGCCGCAGCAGGCCAAGGAGCACACACGGCATGGGGGAGTGTCTCAGGGTCTCAGCCGACTCCAAACCCAAGGCCGTCGCCGGGGCGCTCGCCGCCGTGCTCCGCGAAAAGGGAGAGGTTGAGATTCAGGCGATCGGCGCCGGCGCGGTGAACCAGGCGGTCAAGGCGATCGCGATCACCCGCGGGTTCGTCGCGCCGAACGGGATCGACCTCATCGCCATCCCCGCGTTCACCAAAGTCGAGATCGACGGCGAGGAGCGCACGGCCATTCGGTTCATGGTGCAGGCCCGCTGAAGGTTTTCTGCGGCACCGCGAACCGCCCCCTCGGGCAGGAAGTTGCCGACGGGCTGACGTTGGCCCTGGGCCAGGTCACGATTCGGCGGTTCGAGGACGGCGAGATCTACGCCCGGTTCGAGGAAAGCGTCCGCGGGGAAGACGTGTTCGTCATCCAGCCCACCTGTTCCCCGGTCAACGAGAACCTCGTGGAACTGCTGGTGATGGTGGACGCGCTCCGCCGGGCCTCGGCCGGGCGCATCACCGCGGTGATGCCGTACTACGGGTACGCGCGCCAGGACAAGAAGCACGCGCCCCGCGAGCCGATCACCGGACGGCTCGTGGCCGATCTCCTCCAGAGCGCGGGGGTGCACCGGATCCTGGCGCTGGATCTGGACGCCGATCAGATCGAGGGCTTCTTCAACATTCCGGTGGACCATCTGCGGGCGCTGCCGCTCTTCACCGAGTACCTGCAGGAGAAGGCCCTGCCCCCGGCCGTCGTCGTCGCGCCCGACGACGGGGCCGTCAAGGTCGCCTACCGCCTGGCCGAGCGGCTGCGGCTGCCGCTGTCGGTCGTCTTCCAGCGCCGCCTGGGCCCGGACGCGAAGCAGACGGTGCAGGTGGTCGGCGAAGTGGAGGGGCGGATTCCGATTCTCATCGACCGGATCATCTCGACGGGCGGGACCCTCGCGAGCGCCCTGGACGCCCTGATCGCGCACGGCGCGCGGCCGGAAGCGTACGTCTGCGCCACCCATGCCGTGCTGGCCGGCCCCGTGGCGAAGGCGCTGGACCGCGACGACGTGCAGGAGTTCGCGTTCACCAACAGCATCCCGATCCCCCCGGAGCTGCGAACGGACCGGATGCGCATCCTCTCCGCCGCGCCCCTGCTCGCCCGCGCCATCCGCAACATCCACCTCAACGAATCGGTGAGCACGCTGTTCACGTAAGCCGATCGAAGCGGTTTGCGCCTGCGCCGGCGGCTATGCTACCCTGGCAGCGTGACGCAGGAAGTCACGGGCCAAGTCCGCACCCGGTACGCGCCCAGCCCCACCGGGTATCTGCACGTGGGGGGCGCCTGGATGGCGTTTTTCAACTGGCTGTTCGCGCGCCACTACCAGGGGCAGTTCGTCATCCGGATCGAGGACACCGACCGGGACCGGTCCACCGAAGCCTTCGAAGCGGCGATCATCGAGGACCTGCGGTGGCTGGGGATCGACTGGGACGAGGGACCCGATACCGGGGGGCCGTACGGGCCGTACCGGCAGACGGAGCGGAGCGCGCTCTACCACGAACACGCGGGGATCCTGCGCGCGCGCGGGGCCGCCTACCCCTGCTACTGTACGCGCGAGGAGTTGGAGGCGGACCGCGAGCAGGCGATCGCGGAGCACCGCCCGTACCGGTATGTCGGCCGCTGCCGGAACCTCTCGGAGGCGGAGCGGCGGCAGCGGGAGGCCGGCGGCCGGGTGGCCACGCTCCGGTTTCGGGTTCCCGAGGGGCACCCGACCATCGTCGTCGAGGACCTCGTGCTCGGGCGCGTGGAGTTCGCGCCGGCGGATCTCGACGACTTCATCATCCAGCGGTCCGACGGCACGCCGCTCTACAACTTCGCCAACGTCGTCGACGACCGCGGCATGCAGATGACGCACATCGTCCGGGGCTCGGAGCACCTCTCCAACACCCCCCGGCAGTTCTTGATGTACGAGGCGTTCGGGTGGGCACCGCCCCGGGTCGCCCACCTGCCGGTGCTCCTGGGCGTGGACCGGAAGAAGCTCAGCAAGCGGCACGGCGACACGTCGGTGCGCGACTACGCGCGGCTGGGCTATCTCCCCGAAGCGCTGGTGAACTTTTTCGCCCTGATGGGATGGTACCCGGAGGACGGCCGGGAACTGTTCACGGTCCCGGACCTGATCGAGCGCTTCCGGATCGAGGAGATGGGAAAGAGCGCGGCGGTCTTCGACATCCAGAAGCTCAACTGGATGAACGGTGAGTACATGCAGGCGGCGTACCGCGAGAATCCGGACCGCGTGATCGACCTCGTGGTCGCGTTCCTGAAGGACGAGCACCTCCTCAACGGCGAGGTAAGCCCGGACGTGCGCGCCTACGTCGGCCGCGTGGTGGCGATCATGGGGGAGCGGCTCAGGCTTCCCGGAGATGTGGTGACGTATGGGGAGTTCTTCTTCCGCGACGTGGCATATGATCCCGAGGCGGTCCAGAAGGTCCTCAGCGCCCCCGGAGTCGCCAATCTCCTCCGGCGCGCCCGCGCCGCCCTCGGCGCGCTCCCCTCATGGACCCTGGCCGCGATCGAGGCGGCGGTGCGCGGGGCGGCGGCGCAGGGAGGGGTGGCGGCCAAAGACGTGATCCATCCCCTCCGGGTGGCGCTCACCGGGAAGACCGTCGGGCCCGGACTGTTCGAGCTGATCGAGGTGCTGGGGAAGGAGCGCGTGCTCGCGCGGCTGGATCGGGCGATCGCGCTCATCGAGTCCGCAGGGCCCTCCGCGGCCCCGAGAGGATAGGGTCGAAACTACGGCGCGGCTTACTGATCTACCGAGGGGATAGCCCGCCCCGGGCCGGGGTCGAGCCACTCCAGGTGGCCGCACGCAAAGCACAGCCAGACATCGGGCTCGCGGTCCTCATAGAGGAACATCGGGTGCATCTCTCCGCGGCACTGCGGGCAGGGCAGGGTGGCATCGCGGATCTCGCCGGGGGTCTGCGGGTCCGCCGCTCGCTCCTCATGGCTTGAGTCCTTCCGGCGCCGCGTGTTCATGAGGCGATGGTATCACATGGCCCGTGCGTTGACACCCATCCTCCGGGGCTCATATAATGAGGACGCTCCGCACGTACTGGGGGATCGTCTAGCGGTAGGACGACGGGCTCTGGACCCGTTAGCGGGGGTTCGAATCCTCCTCCCCCAGCCATTTGTTAGGTCAGTCCTCCGGCTCGGTCGAGATCGGGGCTAGAGATTAGGGAGACCCCTCTGCTCGGTCAACTGGTCTCGTAGGTCCTCGATCTCCTTGAGGATGGCTTTTTGATCCACCCCAGTTTCGATCCTGCTCTCTCTATCCTGGTGGGGTGGCATCGCCGTATGGGGACTCATCATCCCCGGGTTCGTCGTTACCGTCATCCTGGGTGTGATGTGGCTTGAGCCGTGCGTAGCCAGTTGGTTCTCCAGGTAAAGTCATCTCAGCGACCTTGATCGAGGTTGAACACTTGTGGTACACTCCGCGAGGGTGAGAGTTCATGCCATCCACGCGTCCAAGGATCAATACTGTGTTGGAGCCTCCGGTCTATAAGGCGGTCAAGCGATTGGCCGACCGCGACCACGTGTCGCTGTCCCAAAAAGTCCGCGACCTGGTGCGCGAAGCGTTGGAGCTTCTGGAGGACGCCGCTCTGGAAGCGCTCGTCACCGAACGCCGGGACAATCCAGCCCGGTCGATTCCCCACGCGGAACTCAAGCGGCGGTTGAGGACCAGGTAGCCGGTGAGCGCCGGCTACTCGGTGGTGTATCGCCCGGAAACCGTCACTGAAGACCTTCCCCGCATCCCACGGAATATGCAGACGCGCATCATGCGTGCGATCGAGAGCCGTCTGATGACAGAACCGGCCAGGTATGGAGAGCGCCTTCGGCGCTCCTTGACGGGGCTGTGGAAACACCGGGTTGGCGACTACCGCGTCTGCTACGAGATCCAAGAACGCACTGTGACGGTATGGGCGATTCGCAGCCGACGGGACGTCTACGCGATCATGGAACGCCGCCGGCCGACTTGAGTCGTATTTGGTCGAGGGAGAATAAGCTCTCTTTACACAGTCCCAGGCTTGCCCCTTCGAGCGTCAGCTAACTATAACTCGAAGGGGCTAGAGATCAGGGAGACCCCTGGACCCGGTTAGGCGGATTTGTCGATTTCGAGCCTCTCCATTCGACTAAGTAGTGACAGAGAGGATCGATGGATTGCGAGTCCGGCTCCAACGACAGGGTTTGGGCGGTTGCTTCTTTCCAATTGACATATTCCATTATGGGAATGTAATGTAGGACGGGAGGGGCAGCCATGCAAGCCACTGGGAGGTGTGTGCGATGAGAGAGACGAGGGAAGCACTTCCGAAGATCGTATCGGCTGAAGAATGGTCCAAGGTTCGCGAACAACTACTCGTCAAGGAGAAAGTGCTCACCCGGCAATTAGACGCGCTGGCCGCGGAGCGCCGGCGGCTGCCCATGGTCAGGACCGAGAAGAACTACACTTTCGATGGTCCGCACGGCCAGGTCAGCCTGCTCGACCTGTTCGACGGGCGCCGCCAGCTGATTGTCTACCACTTCATGTTTGCGCCGGGTGGGAAGCCGTGCACGGGCTGTTCGTCGTTTGCGGACAACATCGGCCATCTCGCTCATCTCCGCGCCCGGGACACCTCCCTGGTGCTGGTGTCCCGCGCTCCGACCGCGGAGATCTTACCCTACAAGCAGCGGATGGGCTGGACCGTTCCATGGGTCTCCTCATACCGCAGCGACTTCAACGACGACTTCCGCGTGACGACCCAGGATGGGGAATCGTTCGGACTCAGCGCCTTCCTTCGGGACGGCGCGGCCGTCTATCGCACCTATTTTACGACCGCGCGCGGCGCGGATAGGCTGCGGATCGACTTCAACCTGCTCGACCTCACACCGCTCGGCCGCCAGGAGGAATGGGAGGACTCACCCGAGGGGTGGCCGCAATCCCCACCGTACGTTTGGTGGCGCAAGCACGACGAATACGGCGACGTCACATCGCCGAAACTCATCTAGTCAGGAGGGGTACATGACCACGAGGACGGAGTACGCACACGGTGAGTTTTCCTGGGTTGAGCTCGCCACCACCGATCCGGCGGCTGCGAAGAGGTTCTACGGACGGCTCTTCGGGTGGCAGGCTGCCGACATGCCCGCCGGCCCCGGCATGACGTACACGATGGTCCAGCTAAAGAATCAGTACACGGCGGGGATGTACGCGCTCGACAAGGACAGGCAGGCGCAGGGTGTGCCGCCGCACTGGGTCCCCTACATCAATGTGCGGAACGCCGACGACATCGCCAAGAAGGTCTCTCAAGGCGGCGGCAAGGTGCTTCACGGTCCAAACGACGTCCTGGATGTGGGGCGGATGGCCTTCATCCAGGACCCCACGGGTGCGAAACTCGCCGTCTGGCAGGCAAAGAAGCATCCAGGCGCGGGGATCGTCAACGAGCCCGGCGCGATGTGCTGGAACGAGCTGATGACGCCCAACACCGAGGTCGCCGGGCGATTCTACCGTGCGACGTTCGATTGGAGCGCGGAGTCGATGAGCATGGGTCCAGAAGGCACGTACACGATCTTCAAGGCCGGCACGACCCAGATCGGCGGCATGATGGCGCGGCCGCCCCAGTTGAAAGACGTCCCGCCCCACTGGCTGACCTACTTCGCCGTTGCGGACTGCGACGGCGCAGCCAGGCAGGTCGGGGAGCTCGGCGGTACGGTGGTCAGGGCGCCCGACGACATTCCGAACGTCGGCCGGTTTGCGGTCTGCAAAGACGGCCAGGGCGCGGTGTTCGCACTCTTCACGCCCAAGAACCCGTAACTGGTGTTGCGAAGCCGGCGGGTGGTGGGTCGGCCAACCTACCCACCACCCGTTCTCTACTGCAGCAGACGCACCGGAGAGGGAACTCGGGCCAAGCGATCGGCCGGTTCCGGCGTGGCCGACCTCCGGCAGGGTTATAATTGAAAGGTGACACATTCAGTGTTCCCAGGCGCCGATTTGATAGAGAGCGGCCTTCGCGATCTCTCGGGCGGCGTCGAGTCTGTGCCGGCTCTCCTCGTCTCGATTGGCGCGCCACGTCTTCAGCGGGTCGGCATCGTTGTTCCGCATCCCTTTCCGTCACCGGAACGCCGGCTCTATGCGTTGCTTCAACAGACGGAGGGCGACGCGGCGCATGCTCGGTACAATGCGCTGATTCGCCGGCTCGTGAGCTACGAACGGGCGGCTGAATGCGCGAGGTAGCGGACCGCGACCGGATCCACCGGTTCATGCGAGCGCTGGGGGCGGAGACCAACGAAGACACGCGGGTCTACTTTACGGGGGGCGCTACGGCAGTCTTGTTTGGATGGCGGGACAGTACGATCGACGTGGACATCAAGATCGTCCCGGACCGCGATCATCTTCTTCGCGCCGTCCCGTCCATCAAAGAGACTCTGCACATCAACGTCGAGCTCGCGTCTCCGCTGGATTTCATTCCTGTCCCCGACGGATGGGAGGACAGGAGTCCCTTCATCAGGCAGGAGGGACGGGCGTTCTTTCATCACTTCGATCTCTACGCCCAGGCGCTCGCCAAGATTGAGCGGGGGCATGCTCAAGACTTGGACGATGTTCAGGAGATGCTGCGTCGAGGCCTCATTGACCGCGCCAGAGGACTGGAATACTTTGCCGCTGTCGAGCCCCTCCTGTACCGCTACCCATCCCTCGATCCTCGAACCCTTCAGGCCGCTGTGACCGAAGCGTTCCGGCGCTCCTGAGACCGCGGGATTCGCGCTACCGGCCAAACGCCTCAGTTTTACGGCCGGCGCAGCACCTGGGGAGTTTTGACCTGGACGAAACCCACCGGCAGTGAAGACCGCGGCAGCCGGATGATGCTGAATGGCGCGGACGGGACGTTGCTATCGACGGCCGGTATCGGGCTCGTATCCCTGAAGGTGTACCACACGACGAGCCGGTCGGGGTCGCGGGTAACGCGGACGATGGCGACGGCGGCCGGCCCGCGGATCTCACCGGCAAAAACCCCAATGACCATGTCGCGGTTGAAATCCACCCGGGGGGCTGCACCACCTGCCGGGTCATCGTGCCGGCGCCACAAGGCGCGCCACTCGGCGTCGTTGCGGACGACCAATCGGCTCGGGGTTCGGATACTCGAGGTGGCGCCCGCGGCGATGGTCACAAACGGGAGAGGAGCGCCGCTCGGGATCTGGACCGAGGCGGGCGAGAGCGGACCCAGCAGGATCACCGCAAGGAGTTGGGCCACCTGCCCGCCCCTGCGCGCCCGTTCGGGCCGCGGCCGGACGCCGTCTGCCGGTCCAAAGAGTTGAGCGGCTCTCCTCATGATCACGCCTCCGTCACGCCGTGCCTGTTGTTCTCCTACGGTTCCGGCAAGGGATTTGGTTCCCGAGCGGTTGTGATCGCGGGATACGGGCGAAGGGGGCGGGAAGCGCGGTCGGGTCGGTGGCGCCCGTTCAGCGCGCTCCGGGAGCGGCCGCCGGGACAGGACGCCTGGGGATGGGGCCGACCCACCGCAGCACGGTGATCCCGCCGCCGTTGGCGTCGGCCATGTAGAGGAGCCCCGTGTCGCGATCCTGATACACTTCTCGGACCTGCCGGTTCGGGAACCGCCCGGGGTATCGGGGCGAGAGGTAGTACCCGATCTCGCGCGGCAGGAACGGGTTGGAGATGTCCCAGGCGCGGACCCCCTGCTCGATCCACGCCGTGTAGAGCAGGCCGGGCGACCGGAAATCGAACCACGGATGGTGGACGTATCCGCCGTTCGACGGACAGACGAATTTCCCGGCCGCGCGGTCGAAGTTGTCGGTGACATGGGGGATGCGCAGCGTGGAAATCACCTGGGGGTTGGACAGATCCGAGATGTCCACGATGCGGCCGTACCCGGGCGGACAGGCGATGATCTCATCCGTGAGGACCACCAGCGTGGGATCCTTGGCGGGATCCACGATCACCGGCGCCGCCGTGTGCGTCGCTCCTGTGGCCCCGCCGTGGAAGGGCGGGACATAGTCCAGGCGCGAGATGATCTCGGGGTGAGTCCGGTCGCTCACGTCGACGATCACCATGCCGGCGTCCCGCCAGGCGACGTACAGCCGATCCTTGTGGTAGTTGACTTCGTGGCACCAGACATGCTGGGGAGATCCGTCCAGGTTTTTCTGGTCCCTGGGCTCATAGGTCTCTTCAAGGTACTGCCCCGGGATGTGGACGGTGCTCGCCAGGCTGGGGGCTTTGGGGTCCGTGTAATCGAGGATCAGGAGCTCGTGGTTCGCCGGTTTGGTTTGGGCCGTCGTGGCGCACCCGTAGACGTACCGGTCGTCGATCTCGAACCCGTGCGTGGCCCCGTGCGGCAGCGTCGGGTAGAACCCCAGCCGTTCGGGAGCGCGGGGGTTGGAGACATCGTAGAAGGCGAAGCCCGCCTGCGCCGCCGGCCCTCCCGCCGGCTGCTGCGGGTTCGCCGCACTGGAATCCATGCCGACGACCAGGATCTTCCCCGCGGCATTCAGGCGGAGATAGTTGCACCGCGTCCCGGGGTTGCAGGGGATGAAGCTGAGCGCCTTCATGTCCGCGGGGTTGCTCACATCGGCGATCACGACGCCGAAGCAGGTGGGGGGATCATCGTACCCGGCGAAGTACCCCACGCCTTTGTAGACGCGCGGGACGTTGAAGCCACACCCCATCCCCCGCTGGCGGGCGGACTCCGTGAGCCACTCGCCCTTGAAGTAGCTGTGGCCGACGATGTCAAAGTTTTTGCTCTGCGAGTAACTGATCGTTTCTCCGAGGTCGAGGGAGTACGGCTTTTGCCCCGGCAGCAGCGGAGGCTCCGGGACCTTGCTTCCGGCCCCCTGGCCGGCGGTGAATGCCGACCCGAAGAGCAGCACGACCGCGGCGGTGATCACGGCGGTGACACCGAGCACCTGGCTCTTCACGGCAGGGTTCCCCCGCTTCGTGTTATGTAGCCTGACGGCGCGCGCCGCCGCCGGGGACATGATCCTGCCGCGGCAGCGGTCGCTTGAGGGCGCCGGGTGACCGGAAGCGGCTGAGCGCGAAGAGGCCGATGGGCTGCGCGGTCCTGCCCTGCAGCGCCAGATCGGCGAGGACCTCGCCGACGACGCTCGCGAACTTGAAGCCGTGGCCGGAGAAGCCGCAGGCCACCGTGACCGTCTCGTGCGCCGGGTGGCGGTCGATGATGAAGTGCAGATCCGGGGTGTTCGTGTACATGCAGGTGGCCGTCGCCAGCAGGCCCCCGGCGGCGTCGGGCATCAGGGAGGCGAGGTGGTCGCGCATCCGCGCCTTCTCGTCATCGCCGACCTGCCGGCGGATCGTCTGCGGCGTGGTGACCTCGGCGAACACATGGTGGAACCCGACCTTGAGGCCCTGGCCCTCGAGGTACGGAAACCCGTAGGCGTATTTGCCGTGGTCCTCCCACATGTAGATGGGAAGGCGCTTGAACTCCTCGACGCGGGCGCGCGGCTCGAACCAGTAGAGCACCGCGCGGGTCACCTCCAGAGGGACGCCGAGATTTTGTAGGAGCTGCCCGGCCCACGGCCCCGCGGTCACGACGAGGTGACCGGCTTCGTAGGTCCCCCGGTCTGAGCGGACGCTCACCCGATCCGGCCGGGCGGTCCAGGACGTCACGGCCTCGTCGAAGTGGAGGTCCGCCCCGGCCCGCCGGGCCAGGTCGATGTGCGTGCTCACGCACTGCTCGGGGTTGAGGATGCCCGCTTCGTATTCGAGGAGGGCCACCTGGCCGGGCTGAGGCCGGAGCACCGGGTAGCGCTTGCGAATCTCCGCCGCGTCGAGCATCTCGTGGGGGATGCGGTGCGTGCGGGCGCTCAGGGCCGCGCCGGCCACCCCCTCGGCCTCGGGAGCGCCCAGGTGGAGCGCGCCCGTCCTCGTCAGCAGGGTCGTGCCGGCGGCGCGCTCCAGTTCGTGCCAGAGGTCGTAGGCGCGGAACAGGAGCGGAACGTAGTCCGGCCCCTCGAAATACGCCTGCCGGATCACACGGGTCCGCGCGTGCGAGGATCCCCGATCGTGCGCGACCCCGAACTGCTCGAGCCCCAGCACGCGCGCTCCGCGCCGGGCCAGATGGTACGCGGCGGCGCTTCCCATGCCGCCGACTCCCAACACGATGACATCGTAGACGGCCATCCCGTGCTCCCCTCGCGCGATCTGCCCCCGAGGGTTCCACGATCGCGAGGTCATCCCCTCCCCACGCCCGCGCTGCACGGGCCCGGCGCCGTGAGGACGACATGCCGGCCGCCATCTGATATACTCATCGATGCGCGGCCCCATCGTCTAGAGGCCTAGGACGCGGCCCTCTCAAGGCCGAAACGGGGATTCGAATTCCCCTGGGGCCACCACCGCGGGCGACTACTCCTCTCCGAGATCCGGAAAGGCCACCATCCGGCAATCTTCACAAGTTTTTCATGAGATCTTCGAAAGTGAATGCTAGACTTGCGACCTGGATCGACGGCGGTGATGCGCAACCCGGGTCGTTCGCGCAGAGGACGCGTGCCCCGGCGCGCGCACGCCGTCCGCACCGAAACGAACGGGAGGGACGAGCGATGCGAAAAGCGATCGCGCTCGGGCTGGGAGCGCTGCTCCCGGTGCTGGGGCTCTCTGGGGTCGGCCAGGCTCAATCCTCCATCCAGGTCGAGGGCACGATTCAGGCGATCGATTGCCGGGCGCAGACCATCGTGCTGAGCAGTCCGGGTGCCTCGAACACGGTCGCGGCGGCTCCGTACACCGCGGTGCTGGTGGATTCGACGAGCATGCCGTTCTGCTCGCTGCAGCAGTACCTCGGCGCGCCGGCTTCGGCGTGGCTCGTGGCCAGCGGCAGCGAGTTCGTGGCCACGCGGATCGATGTCGTGGGCCGCGCTGTCGCGCCCGCCCCGCCGTACGCTCCGCCGCCGCCCCAGGTGGTCTACGAGCCCCAGCCCATCGCCGGCATTGTCCTCGGGACGATCTTCGTGGCGGGGCTGCTGTTCCTCTTGGTGCGGGATCACGACGGCCATTTCCATCGGTACCCGTACTACGGGCCGTACTACCGGCATTACTACAGGCCGGAGTACCGGCCGTACCGCGGACCCCATCACGACGCTCCCGTCCGCTGGGGGCATTCCGGCCGGGATGGCCGCGACGATGAGGATGATCGCGGCGGTCGCGAGCTACAGCGGCCCCAGGACCACTGGGCCGGCAATCGCGAGCGCGACCGCCGGTGCGAGGGCTCTGGAAATCACCAATGCGGTGATTGACGCGGGCGACGTGCCGGCCCCGGCAGGCGTGATACAGCGTCGCCGGGCCACATCGCGCGCGTACGGCTATCGCCGGTCGGGGAGGAGCGCTGACCGGCCGGGCGGCTCCGGCTCCCGCGCCTGCCACCGGCCGGACTCCACCAGCGTCAGGAAGTCGAGGACCGCGCGGTTGAACGCCTCCGGCTCTTCCAGGTTGATCGTGTGGCCGGTCCGGGGGAGGATGAGCAGTCCCGCCGCCGGGGCTTGCTGTTTCATGAACACCCCCGGGGCGAGGCACGGGCCGTCCTCATCGCCGGTGACAATCAGCGTGGGCACCGCGAGCGTCGACAGCGCCTCCCGGAGGTCATAGACCGAGGGGCGCCGTCCCTGGACCCCTCGCATCGTGCCGGCGGACCCGCGCGCCGAGTGCTGCGCGAGCGCGTCGGCGAACGCCTGCCACCCCTGGGGGTCTTTGCGCATGAACGGGATCCTGAAGGGGCCGCGGGCATAGGACGCGGCGAAGGCGGCCATCCCCTCCTCCTCGATCCGGCGGCCCAGTTCCTCGGCGTCCCGGCGAAATTGCGCCTGGTCGTCGGAACCGTACCCGCAGCCGGCGACGGCCAGGGACCGGGCGAGCTCGGGATACCGGAGCCCGAGGTGGAGCGTGGCGTAGCCGCCCATCGAGAGGCCGCAGACGTGCGCCGGCGCGAGCCGGAGGTGCAGGATCAGGCCCCGGAGATCCTCGACGGCGTGGTCCTGCGAATAGGCGCCGGTGTCGGCGGGCACATCGGACGGGGGATAGCCGCGGGCGTTGTACGTGATGACCTGATACCGGCGGGCGAAGAACCTCACCTGAGGATCCCAGCTTCGCTGGTCCCCCGCGAATTCGTGGACGAACACCAGGGGCACGCCCTGTCCATATGTCTCGTAATGCAGGCGCACCCCGTTGATCAGCGCCGATGGCATCCGGCGCCTCCGATCGTACCCACGCGGCAGCTAATCTGGATCCTTACGGCGTGAGCCACGGAGCGCCCGCCCGGAGGGTGGCGTAGTCCACCTGCCAGTCCCCATCGCGCAGGCGCAGCTGGACCCGCATCGGGGCCGAGAGACTTCGGCCGTCCCGGGTGGTGACGGTGGCGTCGAACACCGCCGACGCCACCTCTCCTGAAACCCTGGTCTGCAACCGGGAGAGCGAGAACCCCGTAAGGTGGGCGCGCAGGAACGGGGCAGGCCAATCTGCCGGACGATTATACGTGAACCGCTCCGCCCAGGCCTGGGCGCCCCGCGCCCCGGTATGGGTAAACGCGTCGTACACCTGCGTGATCGAGATCTCGATCAACTCCCCCGCCGGCGCGGGGTACCCGATCACGATCCCCGCATCGCGGACCTGGATCAGGCTGTCGTACGCCCAATGCCAGGGGGGTACATCAGGGAATGAGGGCGTGGCCGCGCGGGCAGACCCGCCGGCCAGCGCCGTGCCGGCGATCAGGGCGAGGATCACGCCTGCGGCGAGGCGCCACATGGGGGACCACCTCCGGACGTGCCGTTTGCCATTGCCGGTGCTCCGCATCTGCTACCGATAGTATAGACTACCGAATAAAGAGGAGGGTGGTTGAGTGAGCTCACGCCGTAGGGCCGTTTGCGCTCGCGCCGGAGCCGCAGGGGCTGTGGCTCTGGCCCTGCTGGGCACGATGTGCGCCGTGCTCCCGCCGGCGCTGTCCGCCCAGGGGGAGGCGCCGGATGCGATCAAGGTCGCGCCGGCCTCGCCGGTCCAGGGGGACACGCTGATCGTCATCGTTGCCGCGCCCCCTCCGGCGGCGGTCCGCGTCCGCTTCGACGGCGACGCCGTCCCCGTATTCTCCCTCCCCGACGGCCAGCGGCGGGTCCTGATCGGGACCACGCCCGATGTCGCCACCGGCGGCCATACGCTTTCGGTCACCGTGACCGAAGGGACCAAGGCGCCGCAGCACTATTCGCAGACGGTGCGGGTCCGCTCGGGGCACTTCGGGGTCCGGAGCCTCACGCTTCCGCCCGGCACCATGGACCTCGTCAGCACGAAGAACCTGGACACCGAGTGGCGGGCGATCGGTCCGGTGCTGGCGCGGCGCACGCCGGTGGCGTATTGGTCCGGTCCCTTTCAGGCGCCGTCGACGGCGCCGATCGATTCGCCGTACGGCGTGGAGAGCGTCTACAACGGGCACCGGGAGTGGTGGCACCAGGGCGCCGATTTCGCGGGGGCGGAAGGCGATCCCGTCGTGGCCGTCAACGCGGGAGTGGTCGCCCTCGCCCAGAACCTCCCGCTCGGAGGCAACACCGTGGTGCTCGATCACGGCCAGGGGGTGCTCAGCGAGTTCATTCACCTCTCGTCGTTCACCGTGCACCCCGGGGACCGCGTCGCGCGCGGGGCCCTCATCGGCCGGATCGGGGCGACCGGCCTGGTGACCGGGCCGAGCCTGCACTGGGGGCTCTACGTGAACGGGCGCTGGGTGAACCCGCTCTTCTGGCTGGACCCGCATCCCGGGCTGACATCCTGACCGGGCTGCGGGGGTCGGGAGGCCGCGCGGCGGCGCCCGAGACCGCGGCGGCGCCCGCGAACAGGCCGGCTCACTCGATCACCACATCGAGGAGCCGCGGTCCGCTGCTGCGCTCTGCCAGCGCGTCCCGGAGTTCGTCCGGCCGGGTGATCAGGCGGGCCGGCACCCCGAACCCCTGGGCGACGCCCGGGATATCCACGACCGGCGCATCGAGATCCATGCCGACCAGCCGCTCCCGGGGAACGGCGCCGCCTTTGTACGTGGCCATCCCGTCCTTGAGCACCTGGTAGGCGCGGTTGTCCATCACCAGGACGGTCACGGGGATCCGGTACCGGGCCGCGGTCCACAACGCCTGTACGGCGTACATGAGCGAGCCGTCGCCGATCGTCGCGATCACCCGCCGGTCGGGCCACGCCATCTGCGCCCCCAGGCTCGCCGGGAGGCCGAGCCCCAGGGAGCCCGCGGCGAGCCCGAGGTACGCCTGCTCGGTGTGGAACGGCAGGTACCGATCGACGATCCGCGCGGCCGTGATGGCTTCGTCCACCACGGTGACGGTATCGTCGATCATCTCTCCAAGGGTTCGATAGACGAACTCCTGGGTCATCCGCCCGCCGGGGGCCGGAGGGGAGGCGGCCGCGCGCCATTCCTCTTCGCGTCGGCCCCGTTCCCGCCGGACCTCCGCCGCCCGCGCCGCCGCGGCCTGCCGCCGCTCCGGCGTCATCCGGTCCGCAAGCCGCGCGGCGATGGCCGGCAGGATGGCGGCGAGGTCCCCGACGATGCCCAGCGTGACGGGAATGTTCTTGCCGATCTCCCAGGGATCGGTATCGAGGTGAATCACCGTCATGCGGGGCGGGAGCTGCACGGCGGGGGTGTAGAGCAGCGAGGCAAACTTGCGGGCGCCGGCGATCAGGACCACGTCCGCGCCCCCCAGCTCCGCGCGCAGTTGCGACAGCGACAGGAGCATCCCGACGTACTGGGGGTGGTCGGTCGGGAACACCGACCGCACCGGCAGCCGCTCCCCGTACACCCGCGCCCCGGTCGCTTCCGCGATCTGGACCAGCGCCGTCCTGGCCGCGGGCGTCGCCGCTCCCGGGCCGGCGATGAGGATGGGCGCGCGCGAGCCCGCGAGCGCATCGGCGACCCGGTCGAGCACGGCCGGGGCGGGGGAGCCGCCGTCCGCGATCTCGGTCCAGGGCGCCGGGCCGCCGGCTTCCTCGTCGAGGCAATCCATCGGAAAGGACAGGAACACCGGGCCCGCCGGAGGGGCGGCGGCGATCTTGAACGCCCTCGCCAGCGCCAGCGGGATGTCCGCGCCGGTCCGGACTTCGTACGCCCATTTCGTGAACGGGGAGGCGAGGCGCACGAGGTCGCTCCACAAGGTGGGCTCCTGCAGCATCATCCGGCGGTCCACCTGGCCGGCGGTGACGACGAGCGGCGTCTTGGCCTTGTAGGCGTTGAAGATGTTGCCGAGCCCGTTGGCCACGCCGGGGGTGATGTGCAGGTTGACGAACGCCGGGGCGCCGGTCGCCTGCGCGTAGCCGTACGCCATCCCCACGGGAATCGCGTCCTGCAGTCCCAGGATGTACGCGACGTCGGGGTAGTCGGCGAACATCTCCATGAAGTTGAGCTCGGTCGTGCCGGGGTTGCCGAAGACATACCGGATCCCGCGGTCGCGGAGCATCTCGAAGAGCGCGACCTTCGCCAGCATGGCGCCGGTCACCGCAGCGTCTTGAACAGGTCTTCGAGCCCCCGCCGGGAGAACCCCGGGCTCTGGCAGAAGGCGATGATCTGCCGTTCCACCGCCTCCACCTTCTCCACGCCCTCGGCGATCCGCCCCGCGATCTCCAGGGGAACGCTGATGACCCCGTGCTGGTCGCCGTGCAGGAGGTCACCGGGCCGCACCGTCAGGCCGCCCACCTGCACCGGTACGCCGGTATCGACCAGGTGGACGTAGGCGTGGGAGACGGAGACGCTCCCGGCGAAGAAATGAAACTTGAGCTTGCGGACCTCGTCCAGGTCGCGGACCGAGCCGTTGGTGACCGTGCCGATGCAGCCGAGCGCGCGGTGGATGTTGCTCTGCACGTCTCCCCAGAACGCGCCGACCCCGGGCGGATCGTCCAGGTCCTGGATGACCATGACCCGGGGGGCGGGGATCTCTTCCAGGCCCCGCCACGAGGCGGGGCGCCGCGCGGCCGCCTCGGGCGGCGGCTGCTGGCTCGCCCGGATGGTCGCCGTAAACGCGTACCCCACCATCGCGCCGAGCTCCGGGAAGATGCAGCGGATCTGACTGGACATGAACCCGGCCGTTCGCGGCCGGAGGTTGAAGGTCTCGATGGCGTTGGCGACCGTGGGGGTTGAGTACTGCCGGAGGGCCGCGAGACGGTCGAGGGGGAGCCGGGTGGCCATGGAACGCCTCCGTTGGACGTGCCGTGGATGCATGCGTGAGATTCTCGCGGGCCGGAGGCGACCCCTCCCGGCTCCGCCGGTCTGCGGGACGGCGTAATGCCGCAGTGGCAGCGGAATCTCTACGCGATCTGGGCGGCGCAGTTTCTCGCCATGGTGGGCCTCACGCTGATCGTGCCGTTTCTCCCCTTCTATCTCCGGACGCTCGGCGTGGCGACGACCGAAGACGTGGAGCGGTGGAGCGGGTTCCTGTTCGCGGCGCCCTTCCTCGTGCAGACCCTCGCCGCCCCGCTCTGGGGCGTGCTCGGCGATCGGTACGGCCGGAAGATGATGGTGCTGCGGGCGATGCTCGGCATCGGCCTGACCAACATGCTGTCCGCCGCGGTGGGAAGCCCGGGCCAATTGGTGGCTCTCCGGGCCGTCCAGGGCGGGGTCAGCGGGTTCGTGGCGGCGGGCAACGCGCTCGTGACCGCGACGCTTCCCCCGGACCGGATGGGCGCCGCGCTGGGGCTGCTCCAGACCTCGCTCACCGGCGGGGGCATCATTGGGCCGCTCGCGGGGGGCGCGCTCGCCGACCTCGTCGGCTACCGGGCGGTGTTCGTGATCACCGGGGCGATGTGCTGGATCGCCGCCGCGGTCGTGGCGCGCGGCGCGCGTGAGGAGATCCCGGCCGCGCGCGCGCGCCGTGGCGGACCCGGGGTGCTGGCCAACCTCGCCTACTTCGTCCGATCCCCCGCGCTTCGGACGACCGGGCTGCTGCTGTGCACGAGCCAGATCGCGGTGATGAGCGTCGAGCCGATCTTTGCCGTCTACGTCAGCACGCTGGGGGTGGCGTCCGAGCGGGCGGCGACCGTGGCCGGCGTCCTCTTCTCCGTGACGGGGCTGACCTCGATGCTGGGCGCCCCGGTGTGGGGGCGGATGGTCGACCGGAGCGGGGAGCGCCGGGTGCTGACGCTCACCCTCTGGGGCTCGGCGGTGGCGTACGCCGCGCAGGCGGGGGCCACGTCGCCGTCACAGCTGTTCGTGTTCCGCGCCGCCCTCGGGTTCTTTCAGGGCGGGTTGCTGTCCCCGCTGTACGCCAGCGTCGCCCGCACGTGCCCTTCGGACCGCCTCGGCGGGATCATGGGGCTGACGAGCAGCTCGATCATGCTGGGCAGCGTGATCGGCCCGCTCCTGGGGGGGCTCCTGTCCGCGGAGATCGGCATCCGCTGGATCTTCGGCATCGCCGGCGTGGTGATGGGCATCTCGGCGCTCGGGACCCGGCGCCTGGCGCCGGCGATCGAGACCGCGCAGGCGGCTCCCGCGGCGGAACGCCGGTGATGCACTTCAAAAAGGTGTGGTCCGGGTGAGGAGGACGTAGGCGTCTTCGAGTCGGGGCGGCACAGTGATCGCGCCCGGTGGGGGATTTCCTACCACGCGCAGCGCCAGGGTGCCGTTGTCCCGGTCGACCCGGACGATCTCGTAGTCCGGGTCAACCGGCAGGGTCAGGGAGGACACCGACACTTCAAAGACGCGGTCGTGCGCAATTGCGCGAATCTCCCCCGGCTTGCCCGCGGCGACGGCGCGCCCTCGATGGAGGATCAGCAGGTTGTCCGCGACGGCGGCGGCGTCCTCCGGGTGGTGCGTCGAGAATACGACGGACACGCGGTCGCGCAGGTGCTCGATCATGCGGAGGATGCGGAGCCGCTCGCGAACGTCCAGGCCGGTCGTCGGTTCATCCAAGAGCAACAGCCTGGGGGCGTGCACAAGGGCCTGGGCGATCCGGAGCTTCTGCTTCATCCCCCCGGAGAACTCGTCGGCGCTCCGGTCTTCCTCCTCGAGGCCCAGCGCTGCGAGGAACTCCCGCGGGTCATAGTTCTTGATCCCTCGTAGAAGGAAGGCTCCCGAGAGGGTTTCCCGGGGATGCTGCCCGAACGGGAAGAAGCCGGTCTCTTGGGGGAGATAGGAGATCCCCGGCCGTTGACCCGGCCGCACTTCCTCCCCGTCGACGAGCGCGCGCCCATCGGTCGGAGGGGCGAGGCCCGCCAGGATCTTGAGCAGCGAGGTCTTCCCTGACGCGTTCGCCCCCAGCAGGCTGATGATCCGCCCTTCCAAGGTGACGGAGAGCTCGCGCAGCGCGACCCGGTCGCCGTACGCGAGCGTGAGACGAGCCAGTTGCAGTCTCATGGCTGCGCCTATCTCACAACGGCTTTTCCGAGCAGGCTCCGCAGTGTCATGATCTTGCCGATGTGGTACCCGCGGTGGTAGCTGGAGTACATGAGCATCTCGCCGACGGTCTTGTAGGACGGCGCGTCGACCGGCGCCTGGTAATCGGCGCCCCCGGCGCGGTCGATCAGCGCGCGGTGGGTGGCGCCGAAGACGTTCCAGACCTCCGGGAACGGGGGGTAGTCCTGCTCTCCTCCGCTGCCCTGTTTGAAGAGTTCGGCGTAGCGCGCGGGCACCGGGGAGTCCCCGCCGGCGCGCCGCACGTAGATTCCGTCGACCAGCGCGAGATGTCCCACCTGCCAGATGATCGGCGTCAGCCTCCCGGCCAGCACCCGCCGGGCATCCGTCTCGGAGACGCCGTCGACGGCTTCACGCAGCCGATCGTGAGAGACGCCGAGCATGTATGTGACGAACGTTCTCGCGTCCATGCGCCCATCCTTTGCCGCGTCGAGTCCGGCCGAGCGTATCCCGGCCGGGCGGCGTGATGTCATTCATGGGTCGTTTGCCTTTGTAGATCCCCCAGCTACGCATCGCCCTCATTATAAGGCAGCTCCCTCTTCTGCGCGTGGCCTGGAGTTACTCTAGGTCTCGCCCCAGGCGTTTCCACCACGGAGAGGAGTTCCCCAGGGAGAGTCTGAAGGGAAAGAGAGTACGACGATGGCTCACGCTCGACGAGCCGGGCAGCGATGCGACGCGGATCAAGGGGGGGAAAGCGATGCAGGGACGACGGCAGGCGTTAGCGCTCACCGCGGTGGTCATGATCGTGGCCGCCGGCCTCGTGACGGGGACGGGTCAGGCCGCTCCTTCCGTGACCCTCACGATCGCGACCGTGAACAACCCCGACATGGTGGTGATGCAGAGCCTGACCAAGGATTTCGAGGCGAAGAATCCCACCATCAAGGTCAACTATGTCGTGCTTCCTGAGAACGATCTGCGCCAGAAGGTGACCACGGACGTGGCCACCGGCGCGGGGGGCTTCGACATCGTCACGGTGGGGACGTACGAGGTCCCCTTCTGGGCCAAGAACAAGTGGCTGGTCTCCCTCGAGCCGTTTTTCAGCGGCATGAGCAGCGCGGAGTCGGCGGCGTACGATCGGGGAGACCTGTTGAAGCCCGTGATGAAGGCCCTCACCGTGGGAGGACAGGCCTACACGCTGCCGTTCTATGCGGAAAGCAGCATGACCTATTATCGGAAGGATCTCTTCGCCCGGGCCGGATTGACCATGCCGCTCCATCCGACGTGGGATCAGGTCGCCGGCTTCGCCAAGAAAATTCACAATCCCTCGCAGAAGGTGTACGGCATCCTGCTGCGGGGCCTGCCGGGATGGGGAGAGCAGCTCGCCGTGCTGGACACGATCGTCAACACGTTCGGCGGCCGCTGGTTTGACATGTCGTGGCAGCCGCAGCTGACGAGCCCCGCGTTCACGAACGCCGTGACGTTCTATGCCGGCCTCCTGCGGAGCGCGGGCGAGCCGGGCGCCACCAGTTCGGGCTTCACCGAATTGGAGACGCTGATGTCGCAGGGGAACGCCGCCATGTGGGTGGATGCCACGGTCGCCGCCGGTTACCTGGCGGATCCGAAGACCTCCAAGATCGCGGGCAACATCGGGTTTGCCTACGCCCCGACCGAGGTCACGCCCAAGGGCAGCCACTGGCTGTGGGCCTGGTCGCTGGGGCTGGAGGGATCGAGCAGGCACAAGGCCGAGGCGTTCAAGTTCCTGACGTGGGCCACCAGCCCCGACTACATCAAATTGGTGGCCCGCAGCCGTGGGTGGGTGGCCGTGCCCCCCGGCACACGATACTCGACGTACAACACCCCCGGGTACAAGCGGGTGGCCGCGTTCGCCGCCGTCGTCGAGGACTCGATCAACACGGCGGATCCAACCAACGCCACGCTGGAGAACGTTCCGTACACGGGAGTCCAGTACGTGGGGATCCCCGAGTTTGCGGGGATGGGGACGACGGTGAGCCAGTTCATCGCCGCCGCGATCGCGGGCACCGATACGGTTCCGAGCGCGCTGCAAAAGGCCCAGCAATCGGTCGAGCAGACGATGAAGCAGGCCGGGTACCTCAAGTAGCGACACAGCGGAGCCGGGCGGAGGGCGCGGCATCCTCCGCCGGAGGCTCCCATCGATCGGCTTCCGCTCGAGTCCGGCCTTCCGGGACACGGCGCCATGGCGAACCAGAGAATAGGCGAGATGCCTCCGCGGGCGAGGGGGGGCCTGCCCCCGTCTGTCGCGGCGCCGCCGGCGCGGAAAGCGGCGCGCGCGTCCGGCTCGCGGCATCGGACGCCGGCGCTCGTGCTGCTGCTCCCGGCGCTCATCTACCTTGCGGTCATGACGCAGGTGCCGTTTCTGCTGACCCTGTACTACTCGTTCCACTTCTGGAACCTGATGCAGCCCACGCTGGGGATGCGCTTCGTCGGGCTGGCCAACTACGCGCAGATCGTGCTCCACGACCCGATCTTCCGGTCCGTGATCCTCAACACCGTGGTCATCACCCTCAGCCTGCTGATGCTCACGGTCGTGCTGGGGCTGGGGCTGGCCCTGCTGCTCCACCGGGAGTTCCCGGGACGCGGCGTTGTGCGGACGTTGCTGATCTCGCCGTTTCTGATCATGCCCACGGTCAGCGCGGTGATGTGGAAGAACATGCTGTTGAATCCGGTGTACGGGCTGTTCGATTACGTCCTCAGAGGGGCCGGCCTTCCCGGGCCGGACTGGCTCGCGACCCACCCGCTGCTCTCCGTCGTCGCCATCGTGACGTGGGAGTGGACCCCGTTCATGATGCTGGTGCTGCTGGCGGGATTGCAGTCGGTGTCGCTCGAACTCATCGACAGCGCGCGCGTCGACGGCGCGGGGCCCCTCGGAGTCTTCCGTTTCGTGACCCTTCCGCACCTGGGGCTCTACGTCCAGATCGCGATGCTCCTCGGCACGATTTACCTGGTCCAGGTGTTCGGAGAGATCTTCGTCGCGACCTCAGGGGGGCCGGGGATCGCCACCACCAACCTGCCGTACTACGTGTACCTCACGGCGTTCCAGTACTGGACGATCGGCGTCGCGTCGGCGATCGGCGTGGTGACGGTGATCCTGACCACGTTCGCGGCGATGGGATTCTTCCGGATCCTGAATCAGGCTGTGGCGACCGTGTGACCGTGAAGCCTTCCTGGAGGAGCGCGGCCCTCACGCTGTTCACGTACCTGGTGGCGCTCGCCCTCGTCGCGCCGATCGCCTGGATGGTCATGACCGGCTTCAAGACGGAGGCGCAGGCCTTCCAGCTGCCCCCGTTGCTCGCGTGGCGCCCCACCCTGGAGAACTTCGGATACGCGTTGGGGGTCGCCCAGTTCGGCCGCTTTTTCTTGAATTCCGTCATCATCGGCCTGGGGTCCACCGTGCTGGCGTGCCTGCTCGGCGTTCCGGCGGCGTACAGCCTCGCCTTCTATCCGACCAGGCACACCCGGGATGTGTTGTTTTGGATCCTCTCCACAAAGATGTTGCCGGTCGTGGCGGTGATCGTCCCGTTGTATGTCCTGTTCTCGCGCCTCCACCTGCTGGACACCCGGCTGGGGATGATCCTCCTGTACACCATGATGAACCTTCCGCTGGTCGTCTGGATGATGCGATCGTTCTTCGCTGAGGTCCCGAGGGAGATCATCGAGGCGACCCAGGTCGACGGCGCCTCGCTGGCGGCGGGCTTCGTCCGCGTTACGCTGCCGCTCGCCGTCCCCGGCCTCGCCGCGACCACGCTCCTCTCGCTCATTCTGGCCTGGAACGAGTTTTTCATCGCCGTCAGCATGACCTACACCAACGCCGCGACGCTGGCCGTCTTCATCTCCTCGTTCAAGACCTCGGAGGGGTTGTTCTGGGCGAAGATGTCGGCGGCGTCCGCGCTCGCCATTGCCCCCGTCGTGCTGGCCGGCTGGGCGGCGCAGCGGCAGCTGGTGCGCGGGTTGACCATGGGCGCGATCAAAGGATGAGGCGCTACACGGGGAGGGGATGGAGATGAAGGCGGTCGTGCTTCAGCGGCCTCACGAGGCGGTGGTGGAAGAGGTGCCGACCCCGACCCCGGGGCCCAACGACGTGATTGTGAACGTGAAGGCCTGCGGGATCTGCGGCACCGACCTGCACATCTTCGACGGCGAGTTTCCGCCGTCCCCGTTCCCGCTGATCCCCGGACACGAGATGGCCGGTGTCGTCGCGGGAGTCGGCCGGGGGGTCCAGGGCCTGCGCGAGGGGGACCGCGTCGCGGTCGATCCCTCGCTCTTCTGTGGAGAGTGCTACTTCTGCAAGACGCTTCGCGGGAACCTCTGCGAGCGGTGGGGCGCCATTGGGGACACGACGGACGGAGGGTTTGCCGAGTACGTCCGGGCGCCGGCCCGGAACGCCTACCTGCTCCCTGAGCGGATGAGCTTTGCGGAGGGCGCGTTCGTCGAGCCCCTGTCATGCGTGACCTGGGCCCTCAAGCGAATGCCGATCGCCGTCGGAGACGAAGTTCTGATCTTCGGCGCCGGACCGATGGGACTGTTGCTGCTGCAGGCGGTGAAGCATGACGGGGCGGCGAGCCTGGCGATGGTGGATTTGAAGGCCAACCGCCTCGCCGTGGCCCGCGAGCTGGGCGCCGACCTGACCGCGTCCCCCGGCGCCGCGCTCAATGAGACGCTGCGCCAGGCGCATCCGCGGGGATTCGACGTGGTGATCGATGCGACGGGGAACCCGCGTGTGGTCGAGGAGGCGTTTGCGTACGTGAAACGCGGCGGGCGGCTGCTCATCTTCGGGGTCTCTCCCGCCGGCGCAAAGGTCAGCTTTGAGCCGTTCAAAGTGTACAACAATGACCTGACGATCTACGGCTCCATGGCCGTGAACTACACGTTCTTTCCCACCATCGAGTTCCTGGAGAGCGGCGCCGTCCGCGTGCAGCCGATCCTGACGCACACGCTCCCGCTCGCCCGGTACACGGACGCGCTGGCGCTGTTCCGGAGCGGCGAATCCCTGAAGATTCAGCTCGTTCCGTGAGGTCGCGGGGCTCGGGAACCGGTTAGGTCCGGACCTTCCCGCCTTCGTTCTTGGCGCCCGCCACGACGGCGCGCACCGTCCCATCCCCCCGGCGCGCGTCGGGGCGGCGGTTGAGGTGGGACTGCGTTTCCCGCGTCTTGGGGAGGGGACCGGCGACCGTGTAGTGGTGCGCGCCGGCGACGAGCAGTTCCTCCGCCGGAAGCCGGGTGATGACTTCGCACCCGTCCTTCGTCACCACCAGCTGCTCCTCGATCCGAGCCGCCGACCAGCCGTCCCTGGCCGGCCAGAACGTCTCGAGGGCGAACACCATCCCCTCCTGGATGACTTCCGGATGGTCGAGTGAGACCAGGCGGCTGAAGATGGGCTTCTCCCAGATGGAGAGCCCGACGCCGTGGCCGAACTGCAGCGCGAAGGCCGCCTCCTCGTCGGGGAAGCCGAACTCCTGCGCCTTGGGCCAGACCTCGACCACGTCCGCGGTGGTGACCCCGGGCCGGATCAGGCCGATGGCGGCGTCCAGGTAGTCGCGGCACCGCGTGTAGGCGTCGACCATGGCCGCGGACGCGCTGCCGATGGCGAAGGTGCGGTAGTAGCAGGTCCGGTAGCCGTTGTAGCTGTGCAGGATGTCGAAGTACGCCGGATCGCCCGGGCGCAGCGCGCGGTCGGTGTAGACGTGCGGGTGGGGGCTGCACCGCTCCCCCGAGATGGCGTTGACGCCTTCGACGTGCTCCGAGCCGAGGTCGTAGAGGACCTTGGCCACGAGGCCGACGCACTCGTTCTCGCGCATCCCCGGCTTCATCGTCCGGTAGAGTTTGTCGTAGGCGGCGTCCACCATCATGCAGGCCGTGTTGAGCAGGGTGATCTCGTCCTGGGTCTTGATCAGCCGGGCCTGCTGCATCACCTGCTGGCCGTCGACGACCTGGAGGCCCGCGGCCTGGAGGGCGAACAGCACCGGCAGCTCGACGACGTCGACGCCGACCGGCTCCCGGTGGAGGCCCCGGGCCTCCAGTTCCCGTTTGATCTTCTTCGCGACGTCCTCCGCCCGCCCGGCGTCGGGGGACATCGCGCCCCGGAGGGTGGAGATGCCGGCCGGAGCGCGCCCGTCCAGCCACGGGCAGTAGATCTGGTGGTGCCGCGCCGCCGATCCAAAGTCCCACACGATCGGCTCGGCGTCCCTGGGGAGCAGGGAGAAGCGCACCAGCTTGTCCATCGCCCAGGTCCCGATGTGGGTGGCCGTGATGTAGCGGATGTTGTTCATGTCGAAGCAGAGCAGGGCGCCCAGCCCCGACCGCGCCAGTTCCCGCTTGGCCCGCTCGAGGCGCTCTTTGCGCAGCCGGTCGTAGTTGACCCGCTCCTCCCAGTCGACGCCCATGAGGCCAAACGTTTTCAGTCCCATGTCACTCCCTCCTGACGGCCGCCCGCGGCGGGACGCCGTCCCCGCCCCTCACGCCCGCCCGCACATGGCCTTCGCCGCCGCCGCCACCGACTCCGCGGTGGGGACGGTCTGGTCCTCCAGGACCGGCGAGAACGGCACCGGAACGTTCATCGCCCCGATGCGTTTGACCGGGGCGTCCAGGTAGTCGAACGCCCCGTCGGCGATCACGGCGGCGATCTCCGCGGTCGCCCCGAACTGCTGGTACCCCTCGTCCACCACGATCGCGCGGCCGGTCTTCTGCGCCGACGCGATGAGGGTCGCCGCGTCGAGGGGCGCCAGGGTGCGGGGGTCGACCACTTCCGCGCTGATCCCCGCGCCTTCCAGCCGTGTTGCCGCCTCGAGCGCGACGTGCACCATGCTGCTCGTGGCGACGATGGTGATGTCGGTCCCCGGCCGCTTGATGTCGGCGACCCCGAAGGGGATGGCGTACTCGCCCTCCGGGACCGGCCCCTTGAGTCCGTACATCATCTTGTCCTCGAAGAAGACGACCGGGTTGTCGTCGCGGATCGCGGTGACGAGCAGCCCCTTGGCGTCGGCCGGGGTGGAGGGGAGCGCGACCTTGAGCCCCGGGACGTGGGCGGGCCACGCGTGCAGGCTCTGGCTGTGCTGCGCGGCGGACCGCCGGGTCGCGCCCATCGTCGTGCGGATGACCATGGGCACCCGCAGCTTGCCGCCCGACATGTAGTGCACCTTGGCCGCCTGGTTCACGATCTGGTCCATCGCCAGCGTGATGAAGTCGCCGAACATGATGTCGACCACCGGGCGCATCCCGGTCATCGCGGCCCCGACCCCGATCCCGGTGATGCCGGCCTCCGAGATCGGCGAGTCGAGCACCCGCTTGGCCCCGAACTCCTCGACGAGCCCGGCCAGGACCTTGAACACCGTGCCCGCCTCGGCCACGTCTTCGCCGATGATGAACACCCGCGGATCCCGCCGCATCTCCTCGGAGAGCGCTTCCTTGATCGCCTGGCCGAAGGTCAGCTCCCGCGTCGCCGCCCGCCCACCCTCGGCCGGCTCCGCCCTAAGCATAGACATCCTCGGTGACCTCGCCCGGGTCGGGATACGGCGCCTCGAGCGCGAACTGCAGGCCGGCGGCGATCTCGGCGCGGCCGCCCTGCTCGACCCGCTCCAATTCCGCGGCGGCGGCCATGCGCTGCCGGATCAGCCACAGGCCGAGCAGGCGGATCGGATCCCGCTCGCGCGACCAGGCCGTTTCCTCCTGCTGCGAACGGTAGTAGGAGCGGTTGATGTCCCCGACATGGTGGCCGCGGAACCGGTAGGTGTGGCAGAGGAGGAACCCCGGCCCGTCCCCCGCGCGCGCCCGCTGCACATGTCCCAGCGCCGTCGCGTAGACCGCCCGGACGTCCTGGCCGTCCACCTCGTCCGTGCGCACCGCCCACGCGGCGGGGCGGGCCGTGACGTCGCCGGCCGTGACTTCGTCCGAGGGCGTGTACTCGCCGTACCGGTTGTGCTCGCAGACGTAGATCACCGGGAGCTTCCAGAGGGACGCCATGTTGAGGGCCTCGTAGAGGACCCCCTGGTTCAGCGCGCCGTCGCCGAGGAAGCACACCGTCACCTGGTCGGTCCCCCGCATCCTGGCGGAGAGGGCGGCGCCCGCGGCGATGCCGGTGCTGCCGCCCACGATCGCGTTCGCGCCGAGGTTCCCGGTCTCCGGGTCGGCGATGTGCATCGAGCCGCCCTTGCCCCGGCAGTAGCCGGCGCCCTTGCCCAGCAGTTCGGCAAACATGCGGTCGACCGCTGCGCCTTTGGCCAGGCAGTGCCCGTGGCCGCGGTGCGTGCTCGTGATGTAGTCGTCGCGCCGCAGCGCCGAGCAGACCCCCACGGCGACCGCCTCCTCGCCGATGTAGAGGTGGGCGAGCCCCGGCATCTTGCCGCCGGTGTACAATTCGTTGACCTGCTCCTCGAAGAACCGGATCCGGACCATCTGCGCGTACATCTGGAGCCACTGCTCCTTGGTCGCGACCGCGGAGACGCCGCGTCCGTGCCCGCCGGGCTCCACGTCAGTTCCTCCCCTCGCCCGCCACGGCGCGCCGGGCGTGGTTCAGCGCGGCGACCACCCGGTTTCTGCCCCGCAGCAGAGACGTCTGGATCACCCGCGCCTCGTGCGACCCCGCCGGATGCCGCGCCAGCCCCGCCGCCGGCGCGAGGTCGGGGAGCGGCGGGATCGGCACCGCCGGGTCGTGCCGGAACCGGCCCTCCCGGGTGAAGTTCAGCGGCACGAGGATGCGCGCCAGACGGCGGATCGCCGCGCAGGCGCTCTGGACGGCCGGGTCGCCGACCGGCCGCCGCGTCAGCTCCTGGACCTGCCCGTAGAACGCCTCGAGGTCGCTCTCGAGCCGGTCCAGCGCCGCGCGCGCCGGACCGAAGTCGAACGCCGGTCCGGCCTGCTGCTGGTAGCCGTCGAGGGTGCGGCCGAACTCCTGGGCGACCAGCCGGAAGTCGAACGGATGCACCGGCGCGTTGAGGACCCGCAGGAGCGAGACCACGTAGACCCGGAGGTCGTTCATGAGGATATCGTAATCCACCAATTCCATCGTGTCATCCTCGGTGTGCCACTGGATGTTGGCGCCGCAGCCGCCGACGGCGTAGTAGCCCTTGTCCCTGCGGAGCGCCTCCGGCATCGTCGAGAGCAGCATGTAGAAGCCGGTGATGCCGATGTTGTTGAACGAGTAGTCGCCGGCCTGGTGGGGCCGCTCCCCCGACGCGTCCTGTCCCGTGGCGTCGCGGATCGCGGCCCTGCAGAAGGCGTCCGCTTCGCTCATCCAGGAGATCCCGCTGTACTCGGTCGCCCACCGGCAGCCCGGCGAGTCGATGTCGACCTGCGCGACGCACCGCTCGTCGAGCTCCTGCGCGAACGTGTCGGCGTACCAGGTCGAGCCCGCGTACCGGCCCGTGGAGTGGCCGGGCCACCAGGCGATGCGCACCGTGCGCCTGAGGCGCCCGCGGTGCTGCCAGAAGACCCGCGCGAGCTCCATCAGGCTCGCGTCGCCCGTCGCGTTGTCCCCGATGCCCTGGTGCCACGAATCGATGTGGCCGTGCACCAGCACGAACCGCTCGGGGTCGTCCGTGCCCGGGATCTCCGCCACGAGCACCGGACAGCGCTTCCACCCTTCGTCCAGTTTGGTCTTGATCGTCACCTCGACCGGCCCCGCGTCCACCTGGGCCTTGAGCGCCTGCCCGTCGGGCCGGTTGATCGCGATGACCGGGATCGCCGGTTTCCGGCCGATCGAGTCGAGATCCGGCGCGCCCCAGATCGTGGTGCAGATGCCTTCGTGGATCGCCTGCCCCGGGTTCATGAAGATGAGCGCCCGGGCTCCCAGCGCCGCGAGATCCGCCACCTTCTTGGGCGTCGCCAGCCCTTCGGTGAGGACGATCTTGCCCTGGATCTCCTTCCGGCCCGCCGGCCCGTTCCCTGCCGCGCCAATGGGCGAGTCGAACAGCGACTCCACGCCTTCGGCGTAGCCCGTGGGAACGTAGACGATCCGGCCCCGGACGGATCCCCGGCCGGTCGAGGCGGAGAAGGCGGGCGTCTTGGCGCGGATGGTGCGCGGGGCGGGGACGCGGATTTCGAGCGACGCCGCCTTCGGGACGCTGAGGAACAGTTCGGGGTCGTGCAGGGTGTGCGGGACCCCCCAGGATTTCAGGCGGGCGGCGATCCACCGCGCGGCGGTCCATTCGTCGCGGCTGCCCGACTCCCGGACGAGGCTGCTGAACCGATCGAGGAGCGCCCGCGCGTCATCCAGGGAGAGCGACTGCAGCACCTGCTGCTCGATCTCGTGATCCGATACCGCGTCAACCCGCATCTGTGTCCTCCTTACCTTTGTCCTACTCCTCGCTTACCTTTGTTCCACTCCTCGCTTACCTTTGCTCTACTCCACGCTTCGATCGGCTTTCGATTGGCTTTCGATCGGCCTTCGTCTTGGCCGTCAGTGCGGCCCGTAGAGATGGCAGGCGGCCTGCTGCTTCGGTCCGACAACGACGAGCGGCGGCGGAACGGTCCGGCACACCGGCATCACCTGCGGGCACCGGTCCTGGAACGGGCACCCGATCCCCGGCCCGATGGGCGTCGGGACCTGCTCGGGCGCGGTGATCTCGGGCAGGGGGCGCCCGGGGTCCGGGACGGGCGCCGCGGCCAGCAGGAGCTGCGTGTACGGATGTTTGGGAGACGCCAGCACCGCGTCCGTGGGGCCGATCTCCGCGACGGTGCCCAGGTACATGATCATCGTGGTCTCGCACACGTAGCGCACCAGCGACAGGTCGTGCGAGATGTACACCGTGGTGAGATGCCGCGCCCGGGCGATCGCCTTCATGAGGTTCAGCACCCCCGCCCGCACCGAGACGTCCAGCATGGACACGGGTTCGTCGGCGACGAGGAAGATCGGGTCGACCATCAGCGCGCGCGCCAGCCCGACGCGCTGCAGTTGGCCCCCCG